>NZ_JBANEL010000040.1:0-26387 GCF_040187735.1 Comamonas sp. w2-DMI
CATCGCCGCCAGCAACTCACCCACGCCGCGACCACCACCGCCCACGCACTGCGCGGTGGCGATGGCGGCGGCTCCGGCCAGGGGCCGAGCCTGCGCGGCGCCGATGACTAAAGCGATTCACAAGGAGAACTGACCATGCGATTCAAGAAACCGCAGGTGCGCTACGCCGACACGCCGCAGCCTGCCACGCCGTATCAAGCTGCCGGCCAGGTGTGGGACGAGCGCATCGGTTCGCCGCGCGTGCAGGCGAAGAACTGGCGCCTGATGGCCTTCGGCTGCCTGACGCTCGCGCTGCTGATGGCTGGCGGCCTGGTGTGGCGCTCGGCGCAGTCCATCGTGACGCCCTACGTCGTGGAGGTGGACAACGCGGGCCAGGTGCGCGCCGTGGGCGAAGCCGCCACGCCGTACCGGCCCAACGATGCGCAGACCGCGCACCACATCGCGCGCTTCGTGACGCTGGTGCGCTCGCTGTCCATCGACCCCATCGTCGTCCGCCAGAACTGGCTGGACGCCTACGACTACACGACCGACAAGGGCGCGGCCGTGCTCAACGACTACGCGCGGGTCAACGACCCGTTCGCGCGCATCGGCAAGGAGTCGGTGACGGTGCAGATCACCAGCGTCGTGCGCGCCAGCGACACGTCTTTCAACGTGCGCTGGACGGAACGCCGCTACGTCAACGGCGCCGCGGCGGGCCTGGAGCGGTGGACGGCCGTGGTGTCCGTCGTGCAGCAGACGCCGCGCACCGAAGAACGTCTGCGCAAGAACCCCCTGGGCATCTACGTCAACGGCCTGTCGTGGAGCCGCGAACTGGATTCTTCCGAAGGAGCAAAGCCATGAATCTGTCTTTCCGTATTTACGCTTCCGTGCTGACGCTTGCGGCCCTGGCGGGCTGCGCCACGCAGGGCAAGCCGCCGCCCGTGATTTCGCTGGATGAGCCTGTGCAGGCCCAGCCGCTGCCCGAGCCGCCCGCGCCGGTGGAGGTGGTGGCCGTGCCCGAGGTGCTGCCGATGCCGGCGCAGTTGAAGCCGTTGCCCGAAGCCGAGGACGCCAAGCCCGCGCCGGAGCCGGCCGACGAGAAGGTGCGCGTCTCGCGCGCCAATGCAGAGGCCCGCGTCGCGCCCACGCGCGAGGGCTACGTCAACGCGATTCAGGTGTGGCCGTTCACCGATGGCGCGCTCTATCAGGTCTATGCGGCCGTGGGCCGCGTGACCGTGATTTCGCTCCAGCCGGGCGAGGAGCTGGTGACGGTGGCCGCCGGCGATACCGTGCGCTGGATCGTGGGCGATACGTCCAGCGGCAGCGGTGCCGATCTGCGCGTCAACGTGCTGGTCAAGCCGATCCGCTCGGGCCTCAAGACCAATCTCGTCATCACCACCAGCCGCAGGACGTACCTGCTGGAGCTGACTTCGACGGAAAAGACGTGGATGGCCTCGGTGTCTTGGGAGTACCCGAAGGACAAGATGCTGGCCTTGCAGCGCCAGGCGCAGGCGACCAGCGCCGCCGCGCCGGTCGATGCCGGGCTGTCGCTGGAGAAGATCCGTTTCCGCTACTCCGTGTCTGGCAGCAATCCGCCGTGGAAGCCGCTGCGGGCCTTTGACGATGGCGAGAAGGTCTATATCCAGTTCCCGCCGGGCATCGCGCAAGGCGAGCTGCCGCCGCTGTTCGTGATCGGCGCGCAGGGTGATGGGCAGTTGGTGAACTACCGCTTTCGCTCGCCGTACTACATCGTGGATCGCCTGTTCGGCGCGGCCGAACTGCGCCTGGGCGGGGACAAGGGCGACGTGGTGCGGATCGAGCGCACGGATGGCGTCGTAGGCGCGGTCGGGAGGAACTGACCATGAGCCAAGACGACACCCCCGACCTCGCCACGCCGCAGGCGGGCAAGGTCGCACCCGAGGCGGTGGCGCTGCGCGCCCAACCGCGCGCGGTCACGCGCCTGAACCGGCGCACGCTGGCCATCCTTGTCGGCGGCTTGTCGGTCGCCGTGCTCGGGGCCACGATCTGGTCATTGCAGCCGCACCGGCGCGGCGCGGGCGAGCAGACCGAGCTTTACAACGTGGATCGCGTCTCGAAGTCCGAAGGGCTGGACGGCTTGCCAGCCGACTACTCGAAGCTACCGCTGCAAGTGCCCGAGCTGGGGCCGCCGCTGCCGGGCGACCTCGGCCCGGCCATCGTGGCCTCGCAGCAGCCGGCCGTGGCCGCCTACGCGGCCCCCGGCCATGACCCCAACGACGCTTTGCGCAAGGAGGCGGAAGCAGCAGCGGCTTCGTCGGTGTTCTTCCGTTCGGGTGGCCATGGTCAAGCCGCTGCCACGGTGGCGCAGGCAGCGCCGGGTGCGCCTGGCGCTGCAAGCGCGCTCGCGGCCTTCGACCCGCTCGCCGCCGGGCCGGCGTCGGTGGCGGCCCAGCCTGCCGACCCGACCGCTACGCAGAACCGCCAAGACCAGAAAGAGGCGTTCCTGAAAGCCGGCTCTATGGAAACCCGCAATTCCGGCAATCTGGCGCTGCCGGCTTCGCCCTATCAGGTAATGGCCGGAACGGTGATCGCCGGTGCGCTGGTGACGGGCATCAAGTCCGATCTTCCCGGCGACGTGATCGCCACGGTGACGGAGCCGGTCTATGACACGGCTACCGGCAAGTTCCTGCTGATCCCGCAGGGATCGCGCATCCTCGGGCGCTACAACAGCCAGGTCAGCTACGGGCAGAGTCGCGTGCAGGTGGTGTGGAACCGGATCATCCTGCCCGACACGTCTTCGCTGACGCTCGACAATCTTGTGGGCACCGATCCGGCCGGCTATGCCGGCCTGGAAGACGATGTGGACTGGCACTGGAGGCGCATCTTCGCGGGCGCTGTGCTGACGACGCTGCTGGGCGTCGGCGCCGAGCTGGCCGCGTCGGAAAACCGGCAGGACGGCAACCGCATCGTCATCGCCGGGCGCGACAGCGCCCAGGACAGCATTAACCAGGTGGGGCAGGAGATCACCCGGCGCAATATGAATGTACAGCCGACATTGACTGCGCGGCCAGGGTTGCCGGTTCGGGTGATCGTGGGGCGTGACTTGGTATTGCGTCCTTACCAGCCGTTGTTCTTCAACCGGGGAGCCTCGCAATGAGCACGACCAAGAAACTGCGGCTCGGGCCGCTGCCCAAGACCGAGAACGTCAAGCTGACCTTTGCCTGCCCGGCCAGCCTGAAAGCCGACCTCGACCGCTACGCCGCGCTGCACGCGCAGGCGTATGGCGAAGCCGTCGATGCAGAGAAGTTGATCCCGCACATGCTGGAGGCGTTCATGGCGGGGGATCGGGGATTCAGGAAGGGCGCGGCGACCCGAAGCGCGCCATCGAAGCCGACATGATGGCATCGCATGCCAACGTCATCTATCGAACGCGCAGCCTGGGGCTGCGCGTTCTTCATTCTGGATGCCGCCAAGTCATTGGGGCTATGATGGTCAGGCAAGCCCGCCGTTCCTCGGCAATCCCGCACGCCTCAGCGCGATCCGGCTTTCTCTCCCGACGCTCCTATGTGGCTCCTAGCCCCCGAGGCCGTACTTCTGCGAAGCGGCCTGAAAACGAGCTAACCTACTGTCCCATATATGGTTTCAAGCCCTGCGTGATTTGCACGAAAGACTTGACACCGGCATTTTTTTACATGTAGCGCTCCTCTGTCACGCGCTTGAGCTCAGCCTTCAGCCGCCGTAGTTCGTCTGCCTGCGACACCTGCACCTGCCGATTACCGGTCGGCGTGCGCTTGGCTTTGATCCATTGATAAAGACTGTGCTGACTCACGCCCCGCCGAGCCGACACATCGGCCACCTTGTGGCCGCGCTCGGTGATCTGCTTGACCGCTTCGGCCTTGAATTCTTCCGGATACGGCCGTCCACCCACATGCGCAGAGATGGTGTGCCGTCCCAAACTCCAGCGAGACATACAGAATGCCTGCGCGTTCCTCGTTCTGCAGGTCTTCAAGTCTGCATAAGCACGCTCCACCTTGCTGTGTCAGGTTGGCAGCGATGGCTGTTCTCGGCACGCTATGGGCTGTGGGCGATGGCAATGGATGCTGTCGCGCTATCTGCAAGGAGATGCCCTATGCGTGCCAGGATTTCAGACGGTCAGAAGCAGTTCCAGCCAGCACAGGCGGATGGCGGCTTGGACGGCGATCGGGCCATGCGTGCCGCGCATTTGCTGCAGGAGGCGCTCGATCTGCTGGGGCAGGACTCAGGGTTGCCATCTGGGCCAGCACCAGATCGGCGTGACCGGCTGCTGCGCCTGCCTGAGGTGCAACGGCTGACCGGCCTGGGCCGATCCGTGATCTACCAGCAGATGCGGGATGGGATGTTTCCGCGCTCGGTCAAGGTGGGGCCGCGTGCGGCCTCTTGGTCAGAGGCGGCCATCCATGGATGGATTCAGCAGCGACTGGCGGCTAGCGGCCACTTGGCATAAATGATTGGATTCTGCTTCAAAAATAGCATCGGATGCTACTTTTCCTGCAGATTGGTGATTGCCTTCTTCCTGATTGATTGAATTTTGTGCTAATTTACAAGCATGGAAGGAAATTCAAGGCATCAGGTAATCAAGCGACTGCAGGCGGATTTGCCCCGGGGGTCGCCGTTCGACTTGACCATTCTGGCGCAGTTCGGAGTGTCGCCCCAGCTCGCCGCGCACTACGCCGAGGAGGGCTGGCTGGTGCGGCTGGCCTACGGGGTCTATGCGTTCCCCAATGATCCCTTTGGCGTGCATGGCGCCTTGCTGTTCCTGCAGAGGCGCGTGCCTGGCCTGCACGTGGGCGGCAAGAGTGCCCTGGCTCTGCAGGGCGTGCGGCACCATCTGGGCAGTCGCGACACGCTGGTGCTGTGGGGCGATGCCAGGTTTTCGCTGCCGCAGTGGTTCACGGAGCGCTTTCCGGCGCGCTACGTCCAAGGGGCGCTATTCGACTGGCCGGATACTTCCCTAGCCGACAATACCCTGACCATGCCGCCCGGCCTGCCGGATGGGCTACGCGTATCCGTTCCCGAGCGCGCGGTGCTGGAGATGCTGTACGAGGTGGGTACCAAGCAGAGCCTGGAGGAGGCTCGCAATCTGTTCGACGGCCTGCGCTCGCCCCGCAAGGAACTGCTGGGGCAGTTGATGTCGTGCTGCAAGAGCGTGAAGGCCGTGCGCCTGTTCCTGACTTGGGCGCGCGAGACAGAGGTGGTCGATGTCGATGAGCTATTAGCACGGCACCGGCTGCGTACCGGCAGCCAGAAGCGCTGGATGAGCCAGATGGCCGATGGCACCTTGTTGAGTTTGAAGCCCCATGGATAAGAGCTACGCCGATACCGTCCGCCTGCTGCTGGCCGTGGCGCCAGCGGTCTTTGCCAACGACATCTTCGCGATGAAGGGCGGCACGGCGATCAACCTGTTCGTGCAGGACATGCCCCGCCTGTCGGTGGACATCGACGTGGTGTTCCGGCCCTGGCAGATGCCGCGCGAGGAGGCGCTGCAGGCGATCAACAGCGAACTGGCTGCCATCGCGCAGCGCGTGGCGCCGCTGGGCCTGCACACGCGCCTGGTGCGCAGCAAGGACTTGGGGGATACCAAGCTAGTGGCCGAGAACGACACCAGCCAGGTCAAGGTTGAGGTGAACGTCGTTTTCCGAGGAGCGGTGCTGCCGGTCGAATACCGGCGCCTGAGCGCGAAGACCAGTGACTTGTTCGGCGTCGAGTTCGAGGCGCCTATCCTGGCACGTGACGAGCTGTATGCCGGCAAGCTGGTGGCGGCCTTGGATCGGCAGCATCCGCGCGATTTGTTCGATGTGTGGCAACTCTACGAAGCAGGGGGCCTCACGGAAGGCATGGCCGAGTGTTTCGTGCTGTACCTGGCCGGGCATAACCGGCCGCCGCACGAGGTGCTGTTCGGCAATGACAAGGACATCGCGGCCGAATACGAGCGCGCCTTTGTCGGCATGACCGAGGTGGATTGCGCGCTGGAGACGCTGCTGGCCGCGCGTGCCCGGTTGAGAGAGGAATTGCCGCATCGGCTGACTGCGGCGCACAAGCAGTTCCTGAGCGGGCTGGTGCGTGCGGAACCTGACTGGTCCTTGCTGCAATGTCCCCATGCCGCTGAATTGCCGGCCCTGCGCTGGAAACTGGCCAATCTGGAGGCATTTCGCAAGAGGCGCCCTGGGGATTTTGTGGCGCATGCCAAGGCGCTGGATGAGGGGCTTAATTTAGCCTGCTTTTGATAATGGTACTTAGGGGCAGTTAGTCGATGGATTTGGATAGCTGCTTTGCTGCGGTGGCTGCCAAAGACTATGTGTGGCAAAACTCACTAATTTATGCAAAAGAAGGGGCAAGGGATGGCAGGTCGAAAGCAGCACTTTATTCCGCAGGCACTGCAAAGGGGCTTTGGGGTTGCCAAGGGAAAGAAGACACAGGTGTATGTCTTCAAGAAAGGGCAGGAGCCCTATCATTCTTCAACTGAGGGTGTCGCTGCGCAGCGGGACTTCTACTCAGGGCCGTCGGATGAGCAATCGCTTGATGACAAGATTACGACCTATGAAAGCATGGTCTTGTCACCTGCCATCGTTGCTTTGCGCGAGGCTCCAGCCGGGCCAGTTGATTCGCAGGTAGCTGCGGCGGTGGTGGTTCATCTGTCAATTCGTTCTGGATTTGTCCGAGGCAGTTTTTCGGCAATTGCTTCTGAGATGCTGGACTATTTTTCGGGTGCCATGAAAAGCAATGAAACCGCGCGTGCTTTGCTCGAAGTTGACTCGCTCAAATCAGAGTCTGCATTGGTCAAGTTGATTGAAGAGGAGATCCTTTCGCAGTTTGGAACTATCCCAGAAAGCGGCAGGAATGCGCTAGCGAAACTCGTGCACTTCCGAGCCCGGGAAAAGTTTCCCCAGATGTTCCCAGGCCTTGCTGCAATGTTCTTACAAATGCTCAGCATGTTGCTTGAAAAAATTCCAGAGATGGTTGTTAGCGGACACAGCAAGGCATTGGACAGAGACATGGCACCCGCTCTTCGCGTAGAACGCCTGAAAGCAATGGATTGGCAAATCGTTGTGGCAGAGTCACCGGCTCACTTCGTGCTCCCGGACTGTCTTGCAGTAGGGGCGCGAACATCGGACTTTCAGGAGATGGTGCCGTATTCGCTTCTGAGCGATGATGAACTTGCTGGAGTAGTAATGCCCATTTGCTCAAGCAAGGTGCTGGTGGGGTGCTTTGGCAATCCAGAAATCGATGTGGCATCACTGAATCGCTCTTTTGCCCAGTGTTCATTGGACTTTTTCATTAGTTCGCAAGTGGATGCGCAAACAGCCGAAGCTGCACAGTTCCTTGGAAGAACAGTTTCCAAGTACGTTGACAGTTTGGTGAAAGAGCAAGCGTTCGACGCACCTGATAGGGGCATCAGCGATGGCGAACTATCAGAGACCAAGAGTCAGCCGCAGGATCTGGTCAAGGTTCCCATCAAGTTCGAGCCTACGAGCCGTAAGAGTGGCAAAGCACAAGCTACCGTTCGCAATCTGATGAATTTTCCTGAACTGCAGGCGGGTTTGCAAATCGTTGAAGCAATCGTGATTACTGACAACGTAGTGCACTCCTTACGCGAGCGCGGAGTGACGTTGAACGACTACACCGCTCAAACTGTGAAATTAGGAACCTGTCACGTGACAGAGATCCCAGATGGAGTCTCTTGCCAATTGTTCGTTACTACGCAGGCTGTCAACATGGTCACCAAGGGCCATCAGCTTGCTCGGGCCGCGGCAGCGTTGATTCGTCACCAGGCTGGACGGGCGACGTACTACGCTACCGTAGCTTCTAAGATTCCCAAAGAAATATTGCAGCGACCGAGACCGCTGCTGGAAATAATTGGATTGCGCACGGCGCACCTCTTCTGCTCGCACTATTTTGGGGGGCGGCTGTCTGGAATTGGGCGGATATCGGACGAGGAATTTTCAGCCACCGATGACTTCTATAGTCAGGCTTTGGCTAGTTGCTTTCAGGGCATTGGCAATGCCCGCTTGCACTTCATTCAGAGCAGGGACGTGGATGCAGCTCTGCTTCTAGCACTTGGACATGTAGAGCAAATGCTTTGTGCCACGGCAAATGCATGTGCGACTACTGGCGGCGAAGTTGAACGCTGGAAGGCTAGCAAGAGCATTGAGGCGCTGCAGGCGGTCGGCTTAGGTGACTGGATCGAACTGTTCGACCTTGACCTGGGGCGATTCTTTGATTCTCGCGAGAGCCTTGTGGGAGATTCTGACCTCGTGCTCCTTGGCAGTCACATTGAGCGAGTGCTTTGGTCTTTTGGCATCGTGCTTTCAATTCCGGCTCCGGAGCAAATCTGGATGGAGGTGCTTGGGGATGAGCAACTCAAGAGCACTCGCTTGATGCTGCTGGCTTGATGCAGCGAAGGCGGCGTGCATGATGATGGATACGTGTTTCTGGTGAGAGCTAACACTGCGGGCGGAAACGGCCGAGTGAACAGGAAGCCCAAAGAGCCCACTCAGTCCCGAACAGTACACGCCCTTGATTGCTAACTGCGCCCTCAGCATGGGCAACTATTTGGCAGATAGGCCTATCCTGTCAACTTCGGCCACAAAATGAATCTTCGAATTGAAGGCCGGGGTATTGCTAAGCGCTAAGCGAAGAGCCTCGTAAGCATAGGACGTAAAGACCGCGATCAACTCATCCTCTCGGCGATCTTGCGCCATCAGTTGGGGCCGGCTCTGGAGCCAGTAGATTTGCCGGACGACCTGTTTAATGGCGTTGCGATCTTCCATCGTATGAGCGAGAAGAAAGCTCATTCGATTTGCGATACTGTGCGCCCGCGGTTCCATTTCATGCCTAAGAAGAACGCCTTCAAGGGCCGATAGACAGTTTCGTAGGCGATCCAGTGGAGCAACTAAAGTGGTGCCTTTGCTGTAGATTAGGAGGCTTGCCCGTACAGCCATAGAAAATTCGCTCAGGCCTTCCGGCATCACCAGTGATGCAGCAGTATCTAGGAGGTCGGACTGGAGCTCTGAAATTTTCTGCGTAGATAGACGCCAGGGCCATATATTTTTCGGCAGAAGACCTTGAGTGAACAGGAAGCCGTCTTCACGTCGCACAATTAGCTTGGATGCCGGCATATACTCCGCACCTGCGAGTGCTACTGGGCTAAATTGGTGCGACCTATACGCCGCTGGAGAAAAAAAGCGCAATAAATCCACAGCATCTTGAGCAATCCGCAGGGTTCGCTCTTGCGCAATTTCTGGCTCAGCCTCCATAGAAACTACAACGGCAGCGTAGCCTTGAACCTCATTTCTCAATTTATCAAATAATTGACAAACTTGTTGCTCATGCTCCGGTGGCAGTGAGGGGGTCTTGCCGCGTAGATTTTCTATTACGGCAGCGGTAACTGATTCGATGCGAACAGGGCCGAAGTTAAAACCTTGTTCGACTTCCATGTTAGCGAGCGGAGCCCAAACTTCAATCACCTTGACGTTCTCCCGGATCGCCATGAGCAGGACTTCAGGGAAGTGTGGCCCCTCTGCATCAAATCGTTGTCTAGCCCAATCGCAGAAGACCTTTTCGACGAACTTACGGCTAATGCTATTGCGAGCCCAAGTTGATTCCATAACAGCATCGATCAGGCGATCAAGGAGCCTATAGTCGCTCTCCGAGAGACCATAGAATTTACCTTCGCAACGGATGAACACGAAGGCGGCCTCTCCGTTTGCATCTTGCTCCCAAAGAGTGATGGGGCCAGCCAGATCGCGATCCGTTATTGTGGTAATTGGTCTTTCAGTAGGAAAGCTCTCAGGGGGCTGCAGGAAGTGAAACTCACGAATTTTTTCTAAAAGATTAGAGGATATTTCCCCGAATTCAGTGATTTGCAGCGAAGTGAATTCAAAGGATTCGGTGGTAGTGAGTTTTTGCGCATCTGCTGGTGCAATGGTAATTGGCTGCTCCATTGGATCAATAGCGTGGAGCTGTGCCTGCAATTGGTCGAACTCTTGGATGTCTAACTGATGACGTACTGCGAGAGCTGTGTCCAGCCAGCTGTGGAATTGGTTGACAAGTGTTAGATAATTTTGAGTAAATTCGTGTAGGTATAGATACTCACCGACCTGCTGCAAGTAAGCACGCGCCGCAGGCTTCCAACCGTCCCAATCAAGAAGCGTGGCAGTGGCATAGCGCACGCCAGTTTCCATTGTCCCTGAACCATCCGTCACGCCAGGGCTGGCCGTGAACGTCATAAACATGCTGGAATTCGGAAGACCTCTATGCAGCATGTAATTCCGAAGGCCTTGAACAAACTGCGCAACGGGTGATTGTGCAAAAGTTGCTGTCACTTGCTTCTCGTAGGTCTCCAAGAGGTCGGTGTCGGCGTAGTGTTTCCTCATGAAGACCCGTGTGTGCTCAACGAGGGTCAATGCAGATGAAACAAAGTTGTGAACATGACGGCTAAGCTCGCGATGGGCTTGAAGCCCGGCTTCACGGTTTTTTTCCATCATCCAGGCTATACCCTGATCTGGGTTCTTGACTCTCTGCACTGCCTCCATGAGCTCCACGGCATTCATGTGAAAAACATTGAGTGAGAAACTGCGTTCATGGGCACGTTTTAGATAGCCTGAGCCCGCTGATTCTGTAATCTTTTGCCAAAGAGTGGCGGCAGTGCTGGATTTATTCATGGTGATATCGCTGCATCGACGGGCTTTCCTACAAGTGGCTGAGAGCATGTGGTGGTTCGCGAAATCGAGAACCAACGAATGAATGGGAATCCTGGCCAAGTGATAGGCTACTGAATTATTATCGACTGTGCCAAGCAAATATGCCATGTAGTGCATGGGCCATCCTCGACGCTTGGTGTGTCCTGTCTACGGCGAGGTAGGTACTGTCGACAGGACTTCCTCCAGCTTGGCTCCGAGCACGCGCCAAGCTTCGCGTTTTTCATCGGCGTAGTCATGGTGTAGGTAGTGCCTGCGCACCCGGCTGCCCTTCATCACATGGTTCTGGCAGCGGTCGATGACGTCGGGGTTGATGCGCAAGGCCTGCATCATCGTGGCGGCCGTGCGGCGCATATCATGGGGCGTCCATTCGCCGTTGGCGCCATTGGCCAGCACCAGGGTGTTGTCGTGACGGCGCTTCTTCAGCGGCTTTGTCCGCGTCTTGAACTGGGTTTGCCGGTCGCCGACCTGTTTGGAGACGGATTTCACGCACACATGGCTGTCCTCCACATGCCTAGCGGGGAAGCACCAGCGGGTATCGCCGGTGAGGGCACGCAGGGTCTTGAAGTGGCGTAAAGCGAAGTCGGACAGGAAGACCAACTGATCCTGCTTCTTGCCGATGCGACCCTTGACGTTCTCCCGAGGGATGAACCACTCGCCCTTCTTCAAATCGACATGCTTCCATTCGGTCATCAGCAGCTCACCGATCCGGCAGGTGGTGCCGAGCGAGATCCACAGCGCCAGTTGGCTTTCCTGTTGGAGGGGGCGTGTCGTGGAGCGCTTGTTGGGGGCAGTGTCGTAGTCGGCCTGCATCTGCTGGAAGATGTTGCGCAACTCGCGGATTTCGTCATGACACAGAATGCGCTCGCGCTCTCCATCAAGGTCGTAGTCGCTCGGCAGCAGCTTGGCGATTTCGACCAGTTCTGCTGGGTTGCCCTCGATCATCAGGCCGCGCCAGGGCTGGCGCCTTTCGGCCCAGTGGAACATCTGCACCAGATCGTTGTAGAGGCATATGGCCATGCGAAAGACTCCTCGCCGAATGACTGCGCGCAGCAGATCACGCAGGTGGCTTTCAGTGACTTGGCGAACGGGCAGGTGCCCGATGACCGGCAGGAGGTCTTTCTCGAAGGAGCGCTTCAGTTCCGCGTTGTCGTCCTTGCGGTTGACGCCATCGGCCATCCAGGCATCGAACATTTGCTGCACTGTGGCGTCGGCGGCATCCTGCCGGGCTTTCTCGGCGATCACGGCCTCGACACGGGCCTGGGCCTCGATGCGCTCGGCTTTTTTCTGGTCGCGCGGATCGACGCCGGAGCGCACTTGTTCGCGGGCGTCGTCGCGGGAGCGGCGGATGGATTCCAGGCTCACGGTAGGCCAGGTGCCGCACTGGTGCCAAGCGACTTTGCCTCCCCATTTGAAGGCGCTTTTGAATCGGACGGACACGGCGCCGTCGCTGGCAACGCGAACTTCGCCGGTCAGGCCGTCACTGTCGCTGAGGGTGTCGCCTTTCCATTCCGGCGGGATCGCTTCCAGCTCTTTGATCGTCCATTTACGGCCTTTGCCGGCCTTGGGATAGCGGGTCATAAATGCTCCTGAGGGGTAAACTGAGGGGTAAACCAGCCGCTGGCTACCCCCGGATTTCATTGAACCTCAGAAGACGAGGATTTCGATTTAACCTATTGAATATAAAGGGTTTTTTCGATCCAGTAACGTCCGAAGACGTTCGGGGAAAAAGTGTAATTAATTCGATGGGGTGCAAGGGGTCGCGAGTTCGAATCCCGCCACGCCGACCACACAACAAGCCTTCTGACATCTGTCAGAAGGCTTTTTTGTTTTTGCCATTCGCTGACCTGCATCAAGCGGCTTCCCGCGCCGGTTTCCTAAGCTGCGGTTTCTTGAAGTCACCGCAAAGGAAGCACTATGGCAAGCCTGCAATGGACCCCCGCCCTGGTTCTGGACCTCCCGGCCATGGATGCCGTGCACGAGGAGTTCGTGGCCCTGCTGGCCCGAGTGGAGGAGGCGGCAGACGACCGGCTGTGCGCCCTCTGGGAGGAGCTGATAGCGCATACCCAGCAGCATTTCGACCAGGAAGACCGCTGGATGCAGGCCACGCGCTTTGCCACCGGCAACTGCCACAGCCAGCAGCACAAGGTGGTGCTGGCCGTCATGCGCGAAGGCGCGGCCAGGGGGGCGCAGGGCGATCTGGCCACCATCCGCGGCATGGCGGCCGAGCTCGGGCCCTGGTTCAGCCACCACGCGCAGAACATGGACGCGGCCCTGGCCCTGCACCTGCGGCGCGTGGGCTTCGATCCCCTCACGGGCCGGCTGCTCGCACCGCAGGAGCTGCCGGAGCAACTGATCACCGGCTGCGGTGGCGCCTGCGGCGGCCGCGCCGACCAGGCCGGGACGGCGCAGCTGGCTGTCTGACGGCCCGGGGCTCAGGGGTAGATCGCGGGCGATGCCAGGATGGGGAAGATCTTGATCAGCCCGCCCGTCATCACCTCGATGGCCAGGGCGGCCAGGATCAGGCCCATGAGGCGCGTCATCACGTTGATGCCGGTCTTGCCCAGCGCACGCGCAATCGGATCGGCCAGCGAAAAGCACACCATGATGGCAATGGCCACGACCACGCCGTAGCCCAGCAGGGCCACATGCTGCCAGATGGTGCGTGCCTGGTCCGCATAGATCACCACGGTGGACATGGCGGCCGGCCCGGTCAGCAGCGGAATGGTCAGCGGCACCACGGCGATGCTGTTGCCCTCGGCCGCCTTTTCGGCACCGGCCTGCAGCGTGGGATTGGTCTGCCGCTCCTCGGCGGGGCGCGCGCTCAGCATGTTCATGGCGCTGATCAGCAGCAGCAGGCCGCCACCGACCTGGAAGCTCTGCAGCGAGATGTTGAAGAACTGCAGGATCTGCAGGCCCAGCAGCGCGCAGACGGCAATCACGCAGAACGCGGCCAGGGCGGCCGTGCGCACGGTCTGGCGCCGCTGCTGGTGGCTGAAGCCTTCGGTGTAGTGGATGAAGAACGGGACGATGGCCAGCGGGTTGATGATGGCGACCAGGGTGATCAGCGGCTTGAGATCCATTACAGATTGCCTCCGGAAATCTCGATCAGACTGCCCGTGGTGTAGTGCGAGCCGTCGGACATCAGCCAGACGATGGCATCGGCCACCTCTTCTGGCGTGCCGCCGCGCTGCATGGGCACGTTGGGTGCCAGGCGCTGCACGCGGTCGGGTTGACCGCCGCTGGCATGGATGTCGGTGTCTATGAGCCCCGGGCGCACGGCGTTGACGCGAATACCCTCGGCCGCGACTTCCTTGGCCAGGCCCAGCGTCATCACGTCCATGGCGCCCTTGGCCGCCGCGTAGTCCACATACTGGCGCGGCGCACCCAGCCGGGAGGCAATGCTGGAGACGTTGACGATGGCTCCGCCGCGCCCGCCGCGGGCCGTGCTCATGCGCAGCACGGCTTCGCGCGCGCAGAGAAACGGGCCTATGGCATTGATGCGGAACATGTGTTCCAGCCTTTGCAGGCTGTATTCGGCCACCGTCCGTCCGGCGTCCACCACGCCGGCGTTGTTGACGAGCGCATCTAGGCGGCCGAAGTGCCGGTCCGCGGCTGCGAACAGCTGCAGGACCTGAGCCTCGTCGCCCACATCCGCCTGCACTGCCAGGCATTGCGCGCCCAGGGCCTGGGCCCGCTGCACCACGGCCTGGGCGGCGCTGCCCTGCCGGGCGTAGCTGATGACCAGATCCCAGCCCCTGGCGGCCGCCAGCAGGGCCGTGGCGGCGCCTATGCCGCGGCTGCCTCCCGTGATGAGGGCTACTTTGCGCTCCATGGACTCTCCTGTGAAAAAATGGCCGGATCGCCTACCCCGGCGGCTCCTGCACTATGACAGCATTGCGCTGGCTGCAGATTCCGGCCGGGCGGGCTGCAGTCTTTGTACAACGGAAAGGAGCTGGGCAATGGGTAGCTATGTAGAACTGACGGCCGTGGATGGCGGGAAGACTTCCGCCTGGGTGGTCATGCCCGAAGGCAAGCCGCGCGGCGCCCTCGTGGTGCTGCAGGAGATCTTCGGCGTCAACGACCATATCCGTTCGGTGGCCGAGCGCTACGCGGCCCAGGGCTATGTGGCTGTCGCGCCCGCGATGTTCGACCGCATCCGCCCCGGCGTGGAGCTGGGCTATGGCGAAGCGGACATGAAGGAGGGCATGGCGCTGAAGATGGCGGTGGAAAAACTGCATCCGCCGGGCGCGCAGGTCGACATCGAGGCCGCCGTGGCCTATGCGGCCGAGCAGGTACCCGGGGGCAAGGTCGGCATCGTGGGCTTTTGCTGGGGCGGGCTGTGGAGCTGGCGCTCGGCCTGCGAGCTGCCCGGCCTGTCGGCGGCCGTGTGCTACTACGGCGGCGGCATGACCACGGAGATCGAGGCCTGCCGCCAGGCCTGGTGCCCGGTGATGGCGCACTTCGGCCGCCGGGACCGGCATATCACTGTGGAGTCGGTGGAGGCCTTCCAGAAGGCCCAGCCCAAGGCCCAGGTCTTTCTCTACGACGCCGACCATGGCTTCAACTGCGACCAGCGGCCGGCTTACGACGAGGCGGTGGCCCATCTGGCCGGCGAGCGCACGCTGGCCTTTTTTGCCGAGCATCTGGGCTGAAGCCTGGCTGGGCGGGAGCTTGCCATGGCAGCGGACAAGTCTGTGGAAGCCGGGGCCTCGGGCTCCGAAGAGGTGGAGCGGCGCATTGCCGCGCTGGGCGGCTGGCGCGCCGTGGCGCTGCAGCGCATGCGGGCGCTGATCAAGGAGGTCGAGCCCGGCGTCGTCGAGGAGTGCAAATGGCGCGGCACGCCCGTGTGGTCCTGCGAGGGCATGCTGTGCACGGGCGAGTCCTACCGCGACAAGGTCAAGCTCACCTTCCAGCGCGGCGCCGCGCTGGCCGACCCGCACAGGCTGTTCAATGCCAGCCTGGAAGGCAACATGCGCCGGGCCATCGACATCTTCGAGGGCCAGCCGGTCGACGAACAGGCCTTCAGGGCCCTGGTGCGCGAAGCCATCGACCTCAACCGCAGCCTGAAGCGGGCCAAGGCCGCCAGGCCCGGACGCTGATCCTGTGGATTGACAACGATAGCGGCTGGCGCCGGCAGGGCAGGCGCCAGCCGCTGTTTTATTTCTGCTCTTCGCTTTCCAGGTAGCGCCGGCGCCAGAAGTAGGCGACCAGCACCACGGTGATCACGGCCATGGACACCAGGGCCCAGATGAAGCCGTCTTTCTTGTGCACGAACGGGATGAACTCGAAGTTCATGCCGAAAATGCCGGCAATCAGGTTCAGCGGCAGGAAGATGGCCGTCACCGTGGTCAGCGTGCGCATGATGTCGTTGGCCCGGTTGCTCTGGGCCGAGAAATGCATCTGCACCGCGGTCTCGGCGCTCTGCTCCATGCGGCGGATATGGTGGATGACGCGCTCGATGTGCTCCAGCACGTCGCGCGAGCGCACGGTGAGCAGCTCGCGCTCGCGCTGGCGCGCCGGCGTGGATTCGGGCGGCCAGCCTTCCAGCGCCTCGGTCCAGTCCTGGATGGAGGCGCGCTGGTCCTCGCAGATTTCGTCGAGCTGGTGCAGGGTCAGGCGCACGTCGAGCACGCTGGCCCAGTTGGTGAAGCGGCCGTTGGGGTTGAGCAGCGCCATCTGCCAGTGGTCGATCTGGCGCGTGAGCGAACGGCGCAGGTCCAGGTAGCCGTCGACCATGGCATTGACCATGCGCAGCATCAGGTCGGCCGGTTCGGCGGGCAGCTTGGCCGAGACCGGGCGGGAGTCCGAGGCCGGCGGGCTGGTCTGCAGCTTCTGCCAGTAGCTGTTGCGCAGCAGGCATTCCTCGGGATGCACGGACAGCAGCAACTGGTCGTAGAGGGCAAAGCCCACCGGCAGGGTTTCGACGCGCTGCAGCACCGGGCTCCTGCTGTCGGCGACGATGTGCGCGGGACGGTGGGAGGCCTGGGCGGCGGACCTTGCCGCCACCGGCGCAGGCGTGCTGGCGGGCTGGGCAGCGGCTGCGGGCCCGGCCGGAGGGGGCAGCGAGGCAGCCGGCGAACCTGCCGGCGCGGCGGAGGGCAACGGCGGCAGGTGGGTGTCGGCCAGGCGGCGGAACACCAGCACGTCATAGGCGGAGGTGTAGTCGTAGTTGGACGGCAGCTGCGGGTTGAGCAGGTCCGAGACATGCAGGTCCACCAGCGGATAGCCGCAGACGCTGCCCAGCATGGCTTGGATCTGCGGCAGCTGGGTTTCCAGTTCCGCGCGCGTGCACGACACCCAGTAGAAGCCGGTCAGCGGCGGCTGGGTGGGCAGGGCCTCCTGGGGCTGGGCATACAGCGTGGAAATATGCAGCACACGCATGGGCAATCAACTCTTTCCATGGGCAGAAAAAACGGCCCATCAGGGCCGTCCTGTACCGGGGCAATCTTGCCCCGGCAGGCCGCGGGCGCAAGTAGGACAAGCGCGGGCAGCTATCAAAAAATATGCGGCCACCGCGCGCGCCTACAGTCCGCGCAGCTTCCTGGCCGCATCGATCGCGAAATAGGTCAGGATGCCGTCGGCGCCCGCGCGCTTGAAGGCCAGCAGCGACTCCATCATCACGGCGTCGTGGTCCAGCCAGCCGTTGGCTGCGGCCGCCTTGAGCATGGCGTATTCGCCGCTGACCTGGTAGGCGAAGGTCGGTACCTTGAACTCGTCCTTGACGCGGCGCACTACGTCCAGGTACGGCATGCCGGGCTTGACCATGACCATGTCGGCGCCTTCCGCAATGTCCAGCGCCACCTCGCGCAGGGCCTCGTCGGTGTTGCCCGGGTCCATCTGGTAGACGTTCTTGTCGGCCTTGCCCAGCGCGCCGCGCGTGCCCACGGCATCGCGGAACGGGCCGTAGAAGGCGCTGGCGTACTTGGCGCTGTAGGCCATGATGCGGGTGTGGATGTGGCCCTGCAGCTCCAGCGCTTCGCGGATCGCGCCGATGCGGCCGTCCATCATGTCGCTGGGCGCGACGAAGTCCACGCCGGCGCCTGCGTGGGCCAGCGCCTGGCCGATCAGCACTTCCACGGTCTCGTCGTTGAGGATGTAGCCGGTCTCGTCGAGGATGCCGTCCTGGCCGTGGCTGGTGTAGGGATCCAGCGCCACGTCGGTGAGCACGCCCAGGTCGGGGAATTCCTTCTTGAGCGCACGCACCACGCGGGGAATCAGGCCGTCGGGATTGGTGGCCTCCTTGCCGTCGGGCGTCTTGAGCGCGGCGTCGATATGGGGAAACAGGGCCAGCACCGGAATTTCCAGCTTCACGCACTCCTCGGCCACGGGCAGCAGCAGGTCCAGGCTCAGGCGCTCAACGCCGGGCATGGAGGCCACGGCCTCGCGTCGATTGGTGCCCTCGTGCACGAACACCGGATAGATGAAGTCGTGGGGCGTCAGCACGCTCTCGCGCACCAGGTTGCGGGTGAAGGCATCGCGGCGCAGGCGGCGCGGGCGGTTGTGCGGAAAAGGAGTGGGGCTAGACAGATGCATGGGGAAATTGTGCACCAAGCATGGGCGGCGGACCGGCGGCGGCCCCGTAACCCGGTTGACATGTCACATACCTGGGCGCATACCCAGACAGAATGGCAGCCCGGGCGCTGCGGCAAAAGACCGAGTGGGCAACGCGCCCATAGCGCAGCGGCCGCGGCGCGGGCACCGCCTTACACTGCCTGCATGCTCTGGGTCAAAGCCTTTCATATCGTCTTCGTGGCCAGCTGGTTTGCCGGCCTGTTCTATCTGCCGCGCATCTTCGTCAATCTGGCCATGGTGCCGCCGGGTTCGGTCGCCGAGCGCGAGCGCCTGCTGGTTATGGCCCGCAAGCTGCTGCGCTTTACCACTTTGCTGGCCGTGCCGGCCGTGGGCCTGGGCCTGTGGCTGTGGCTGGGCTGGTGGCGCGGCGCAGGCGGCTGGCTGCATGCCAAGCTGTTGCTGGTGCTGCTGGTGATCGGCTACCACCACAGCTGCGCGGTGCTGCTGCGCAAGCTGCAGGACAACACCTGCCGCCGCAGCCACCGGTGGTTCCGCATCTACAACGAGTTGCCGGTGCTGCTGCTGGTGGCCGTGGTGATCCTGGTCGTGGTCAAGCCGTTCTGAGATGAAGCAACACCCCCGGAGTCGCTTCGCGCCTGCCCCCTCTCTCTACGCGCTTCGCGCTATGGGAGGGGGTGTACGGGCTGCCGGCGCAGCCCTCGCCGCGGGGCGGCGCGGCCGGTTCGGGCCCTGGCTCGGCTGCCCTTGCTTGGGGTGCGCCAGTTTCATGCGCAGCACCATGGATGACTGAGATGGAGCAGGTAAAGACCGTACAGGACCCGTCAGTTTCGCCGGTCCATGCCACCACGGCCTGGCCGCTGGCGCTGGTGTATGCGGCGCTGATCGTGTTCGCCAGCCTGTTCCCGTTCGAGGGCTGGCGTGCCCAGGGTATCGAGCCGCATGTCTTTCTGCTGGCCAGGATCCCGCCGCCATACTGGACCTGGTTCGACGTCAACACCAACATCGTCGGCTACGGGCCGCTGGGCTTTCTGCTGGCGCTGGCGCTGATGCGCTCGGGCTGGCCGCGCGCGGCCGTGCCCGTGGCGGTGCTGGCCGGCTCCCTGCTGTCGCTGTGCATGGAGTTCCTGCAGATCTATCTGCCGCGCCGCGTTCCTTCCAACATGGATTTCGTGCTCAACGCGGCCGGTACCCTGATCGGCGCCGTGCTGGCGCTGGTGCTGGAAAAGCTGGGCGCCGTGGCGCGCTGGAGCGCCTTCCGCAGCCGCTGGGTGGGCGAGGGCGATGCCGGCATCCTGGTGCTGCTGGCGCTGTGGCCGTGTGCGCTGCTGTTTCCGGCTGCGGTGCCGTTCAGCCTGGGCCAGGTGCTGGAGCGCCTGGACGAGTGGCTGCAGGATCTGTTGCTGGGCACGCCGTTCGAGGCCTGGATGCCGCTGGGCGACTTCGCGCTCACGCCGCTGTCCATGGTGACCGAGATGCTGTGCGTGATGCTGGGCCTGTGGATCCCCTGCCTGCTGACCTACTGCATGGTCCGCCACATGGGGCGGCGCGCGGCCGCCGCCCTGCTGCTGGCGCTGTCCGGCGTGGGCGTGACGGCTCTGTCGGCCGCGCTGAGCTGGGGCCCGGTGCATGCCTGGGAATGGGTGGACCTGCCGGTGCGCCTGGGTGTATGGGGCGGCCTGGGGCTGGCCGTGATCGCGCTGCCGCTGCCGCGCCGCGCCTGTGCCGTGCTGCTGCTGATGGTGCTGGTGCTGCACCTGAGCATCCTGAACCAGGCGCCCACGAACGCCTATTTCTCCCAGACCCTGCAGGCCTGGGAGCAGGGGCGCTTCATCCGCTTCTACGGCCTGGGCCAGTGGCTGGGCTGGCTCTGGCCTTACGCCACGCTGGCGTATGTCGTGATCCGGGTGTCGCGCCGCCAGCAGCCTGCCTAGAATGCTCGCACTATGAGCGAGAACCAAGACACCGCGGGCGGTTACTACCAGCGCCACATCTTCTTCTGCCTGAACGAGCGTGCCAACGGCGAGGACTGCTGCGCGCTGCATGGCGCCAAGGCCGGCTTCGACCACTGCAAGCAGCGCGTCAAGCAGGAGGGGCTCGCGGGCAAGGGGCGCGTGCGCGTGAACAAGGCCGGCTGCCTGGACCGCTGCGCGGGGGGGCCCGTGGCCGTGGTCTACCCGGAGGGCGTCTGGTACACCTTCGTAGACGACAGCGACATCGACGAGATCGTCGAATCCCACCTCAAGAACGGCAAGGTGGTGGAGCGCCTGGTACTTCCCGATAGCGTGGGACGCTGATCCCGCAAGGAACTTGATGCGATTTCAAGTGTCAAGTGAAGGCAAGCAGGCGCAAGCAGCTACAAACAGGATAGCAATACCGTGAATTCGCAGACTGAACGACTGACCCTGACCGGCGGGGCCGGCGCCATCGAGGCCTTGCGCGACGCGCCCGGCCTGGAGGCAGGGCGCAGCCCGCGTGGCGTGGCCGTCATCGCCCATCCCCATCCGCTGTTCGGCGGCACCATGGACAACAAAGTGGTGCAGACCCTGGCGCGCGCCTTTGTGCAGTGTGGCTACACAGCCGTGCGCTTCAACTTCCGCGGCGTCGGCGCCAGTGCCGGCACGCACGATGCGGGCCGCGGCGAGTTCGAGGACATGCTGGCCGTGGTGCGGCAGGTTGCGCCCCAAGGCCCGATCGCCCTGGCCGGCTTCTCGTTCGGCGCTTTCGTCGCCAGCCATGCATTGGCGACGCTGTGGGGCGAGGAGCGGGTGCAGAAGGTGGTGCTGGTCGGCACCGCCGCCAGTCGCTTCGAGGTGGCTGCCGTGCCGGCCGAGGCACACGAGCGCACGCTGGTCGTCCATGGCGAGGCCGACGACACCGTGCCGCTGGCCTCCGTCATGGACTGGGCGCGGCCGCAGATACTGCCTGTTACCGTCGTGCCCGGTGGCGGCCATTTCTTTCACGGACAATTGCCGCTGCTCAAGAGCCTGGTGGTGCGCCACCTGATCTCCCCGTAACGCATGCCCAAGCCGCCTGTGATGCCTCGTCCAGCCATGCGCCGCGCATGGCTCGCAGTGCACGGGGCGGCTCCGCTTCATCCGGCTTCGCTGCCTGCTCTGTCTTTTTCCTGTCTCCCGACGCCTCGTTCAACGCTTTAGCAAGAGCTTTACTATGCAGCCCATCCATTCCACCGTGCGTGCCGTAGCCCTGGCTGCGGCCATGGTTCCCGCCTTTGTTTCCGTCTCGGCCCTGGCGCAGGTCGCCGCGCCCGTGCCGCCCGAGATCGCCGCCCGCAACTACCTGCTGGTGGACGTCACCGCCGGCCAGGTGCTGGGCGCCAAGGACATCGATTCGCCGGTCGAGCAGGCTTCGCTGACCAAGCTGATGACCGGCTACCTGGTCTTCGACGCGCTGCGCTCCAAGAAGATCACGCTGGAGCAGAAGATGCCCGTGAGCGAGCTGGCCTGGAAGATGCCCGGCTCGCGCATGTTCATCGACCCCAAGATGCAGGTGCCGGTGGACGACCTGATCAAGGGCATGATCGTGCAGTCGGGCAACGATGCCACCATGGCGCTGGCCGAGGCCGTGGGCGGTTCCCAGGAAAACTTCGTGCGTCTCATGAACGAGCAGGCCAAGGCCCTGGGCATGAAGAACACGACCTACAAGAACCCCGAAGGCCTGACCGAGCCCGGCCACCTGACCACGGCGCGCGACCTGTCCATCCTGGCCCAGCGCCTGATGCAGGACTTCCCCGAGTACATGCACTATTACTCGACCAAGCATTACTACTATCCGGGCACGCCGGCCTCCAACGGCACCAACCGCAATTCGCTGCTGTTCCGCGATCCGACCGTGGACGGCCTCAAGACCGGCCACACGGCTGCAGCCGGCTACTGCCTGGTGGCCACGGCCAAGCGCGACATGCCCAACGTGGGCAGCCGCCGCCTGCTGTCCATCGTGCTGGGCACGGCCAGCGAGAAGGCGCGCGCCAACGAAAGCCAGAAACTGCTGAACTGGGGTTATGCGGCCTTCGACGCCGTCAAGCTCTTCGACGGCGACCAGCCCGTGGTCACCCCCCAGGTCTGGAAGGGTTCGGCCAACAGCGTCAAGGTCGGGCGCGCCACGCCCATCGTGGTCAGCGTGCCTGCCGGCAGCGGCGGCAAGCTGAGCACCGAAGTGGTGCGCCAGGACCCGCTGATCGCTCCCATTGCCAAGGGCCAGCCCATGGGCACGCTCAAGGTCAAGCTGGGCACCGACACGGTGGCCGAGGTGCCGCTGGTGGCGCTGGAGGGCGTGGAGCAGGCCGGCTTCTTCGGCCGCCTGTGGGATACCATCCGCCTCTGGATCAAGTAAGTTCCGGTCCGGCGGCGCAGCTTCAGGGCCAGCCCCGGGCTGCGGCGGGAAGGCATGCAGGAGTGACGGCCATCGCGGCCGGCAGTTGTGCAGGTTTTGCCAAACTGGTACAGTCGAGGGCTTTTCGGATTTTCCGAAGGGATTCACGTTTTCGCCCGGATCGCAAATCCGGGCGAGCAAACCATTGCTTTCACGAAGCAATTTCACGTTTAGGGACGTTTATTAATGCCAACCATTAACCAACTCGTGCGTCAGGGCCGCACGGTCGAAGTTGTTAAATCCAAGAGCCCTGCTATGGAAAACTGCCCCCAGCGCCGTGGCGTGTGCACCCGTGTGTACACCACGACGCCCAAGAAGCCCAACTCCGCTCTGCGTAAGGTGGCCAAGGTGCGTCTGACCAACGGTTTCGAGGTGATCTCGTACATCGGCGGTGAAGGCCACAACCTGCAAGAGCACAGCGTGGTGCTGGTGCGCGGCGGCCGTGTGAAGGACTTGCCCGGTGTGCGTTACCACATCGTGCGCGGTTCCCTGGACCTGCAAGGCGTCAAGGACCGTAAGCAAGCCCGTTCGAAGTACGGTGCCAAGAAGCCCAAGGCCAAGTAAGCCCAGGGTTTTCGAAAGCATTCGAACAAGTAGGTGCTGTATCCCGCGTGGCGCGAGATCCAGCGTAGTGACCTGATGCGCAAATGGTTGCGCGGGTCGAGTAAGTGGGAGTCCCAGATTGGCTCTCGCGGTGCCTGAGGAAGGCGCCAACTGAAGCAAAGATAGAGGTAAAAAATGCCACGTCGTCGCGAAGTCCCCAAACGTGAAATCCTGCCGGATCCCAAGTTCGGCAATGTAGAGCTGTCCAAATTCATGAACGTGATCATGGAAGGCGGCAAGAAGGCGGTTGCAGAGCGCATCATCTACGGTGCTCTGGAACTGATCTCCAAGAAGCAGCCCGAGAAGGATGCTCTGGAGGTGTTCACCACTGCCATCAACAACGTCAAGCCCATGGTGGAAGTCAAGTCCCGCCGTGTGGGTGGCGCCAACTACCAGGTGCCTGTGGAAGTGCGTCCCGTCCGTCGCCTGGCTCTGTCCATGCGCTGGATCAAGGAAGCCGCCCGCAAGCGTGGTGAAAAGTCCATGGCCCAGCGCCTGGCCAACGAGCTGATGGAAGCTACCGAAGGCCGTGGTGGCGCCATGAAGCGTCGTGACGAAGTGCACCGCATGGCCGAAGCCAACAAGGCTTTCAGCCACTTCCGCTTCTAATCGGCACTTCGCACGAAAATCGGACAGGCCGCATGCAATGTTTGCTTGCGGCCTTGTCTTGATTCGGAGCATCCCCATTTAAGTTGCTGCTTCGCTCGCCCATGAGGCCCGCTGCAGCAATTTCTCCTCGATCAATCAAGGATCCATCATGGCTCGCAAGACCCCCATCGAGCGCTACCGCAATATCGGTATTTCGGCGCACATTGACGCAGGCAAGACCACCACGACAGAGCGTATCCTGTTCTACACCGGCGTGACCCACAAGCTGGGTGAAGTGCACGACGGCGCAGCCACCACCGACTGGATGGAGCAAGAGCAAGAGCGTGGCATCACCATCACTTCCGCTGCAGTGACCTGCTTCTGGAAGGGCATGGACCTGTCCTACCCCGAGCACCGCTTCAACATCATCGACACCCCCGGCCACGTGGACTTCACGATCGAAGTGGAGCGTTCCATGCGCGTGCTGGACGGCGCCTGCATGGTGTACTGCGCAGTGGGCGGCGTGCAGCCCCAGTCCGAAACCGTGTGGCGTCAGGCCAACAAGTACAAGGTGCCTCGTCTGGCCTTCGTGAACAAGATGGACCGTACCGGCGCCAACTTCTTCAAGGTCGTGGACCAGATCAAGAACCGCCTGAAGGGCAATCCCGTGCCCGTGGTGGTGCCGATCGGTGCCGAAGACAACTTCAAGGGCGTGGTCGATCTGCTGAAGATGAAGGCCATCATCTGGGACGAAGCTTCCCAGGGCATGAAGTTCGAATACACCGACATCCCTGCCGAGGTCAAGGAAACCGCTGAAAAGTGGCGCGAAAACATGGTGGAGGCTGCGGCCGAAGCCAGCGAAGACCTGATGAACAAGTACCTGGAAGAAGGTACGCTGTCCGAAGAGGACATCAAGGCAGGTCTGCGTGCCCGTACCCTGGCTGTGGAAATCCAGCCCATGCTGTGCGGCACCGCCTTCAAGAACAAGGGTGTGCAGCGCATGCTGGACGCCGTGATCGACTACCTGCCCGCACCCGTGGACATCCCCGACGTGGAAGGTACCGATCCTGACGACGAAGAGAAGAAGCTGTCGCGCAAGGCCGACGACGCCGAGAAGTTCTCTGCTCTGGCGTTCAAGCTGATGACCGACCCATTCGTGGGCCAGCTGACCTTCGTGCGCGTGTACTCCGGCGTTCTGACCAAGGGCGACACCGTGCTGAACTCGGTCAAGGGCAAGAAGGAACGCATCGGCCGTATCGTGCAGATGATGGCCAACGAGCGTATCGAAGTCGAAGAAATCCGCGCCGGCGACATCGCTGCCTGCGTGGGCCTGAAGGAAGTGACCACCGGCGAAACGCTGTGCGACGTGGCTGCTCCCATCGTGCTCGAGCGCATGGTCTTCCCCGAGCCCGTGATTGCACAGGCTGTGGAACCCAAGTCCAAGGCCGACCAGGAAAAGATGGGTATCGCCCTGTCGCGTCTGGCTGCCGAAGATCCGTCGTTCCGCGTGCGTACCGACGAAGAATCCGGCCAGACCATCATCGCCGGCATGGGCGAGCTGCACCTGGAAATCATCGTGGACCGCATGAAGCGCGAGTTCAACGTGGAAGCCAACGTGGGCAAGCCCCAGGTGGCCTACCGCGAAACCGTGCGCAGCACCGTCAAGGACGTGGACGGCAAGTTCGTTCGCCAGTCCGGCGGTAAGGGCCAGTACGGCCACGTGGTGTTCACGCTGGAGCCCCAGGAAGCCGGCAAGGGCTTCGAGTTCGTCGACGAAATCAAGGGCGGCGTGGTGCCTCGCGAATACATCCCTGCAGTGCAGAAGGGTGTGGAAGAGGCACTGACCTCCGGCGTGCTGGCTGGCTACCCCGTGGTGGACGTCAAGGTGCGTCTGACCTTCGGTTCGTACCACGACGTGGACTCGTCCGAACAGGCGTTCAAGATGGCTGCCATCTTCGGCTTCAAGGAAGCCGCCAAGAAGGCCAACCCCGTCATCCTCGAGCCCATGATGGCCGTGGAAGTCGAGACGCCCGAAGACTACGCCGGTACCGTGATGGGTGACCTGTCTTCCCGTCGCGGCATGGTGCAGGGCATGGACGACATGGTCGGCGGCGGCAAGGCCATCAAGGCCGAAGTGCCCCTGTCCGAAATGTTCGGCTACGCCACTTCGCTGCGTTCGCAGACCCAGGGCCGCGCCACCTACACGATGGAGTTCAAGCACTACGCCGAAGCTCCCCGTAACGTGGCCGAAGCCATCGTGGCTGCCCGCGCCAAGTAATTGGCGAAAGCTGGCTAATCAGTCATAATCGACGGTTTTGATCGCGGCAGCTCCTTGGGGCTGCCGCGATTTTTGCCGGTCTGCGATCCCATGCCGTCCTGTCACCTGTGCGGGGCGAGTCAGCAATGGGGTGCAGACCTTAAACACCACACAGGTTTTTGCTCTTTGGAGAAATCATGGCAAAGGAAAAATTCGAACGAACCAAGCCCCACGTGAACGTGGGCACCATCGGTCACGTTGACCACGGCAAGACCACCCTGACGGCTGCCATCGCTACCGTTCTGTCGAAGAAGTTTGGC
>NZ_JBANEL010000041.1:0-26353 GCF_040187735.1 Comamonas sp. w2-DMI
CGCCACGCGCTACGACCGCAAGGCCGCCCACTTCATGGCATTCCTCTGCCTCGCTGCAAGTCTGGCTTGGCTGACAGATTGAATGTCGATTCAGCCTAGGGCCTGCTTTGCGGGTGCCGCCACCTTCCGTGGTGCCGCAGGCAGCCAGCGTCAGGGAAGCAATCAGGGGAAGGCACCAGGTCCAGCGAGGTTTCATAGAGGTTCCTTAAAGGTTTGAAAAAGTACAACCGAGCAACGCTGGATTCATTTTGTGCACTGCAGTTCCCTTCCAACGGGTTCTGGTGCATAAAAAGCGTGATCTGCATCAAAGCAGCTCCCCAGCGGGAGGCTCGGTTGCCAGCGGCTCACACCATAACCGAAGCCGGGCTCCGGTACGCCCGTTTGCCGCCCCCAGAATGTAAATAACTGCGGTGCGGCCAGCTTGCATGGCAAAGCTGGCCTGCCCATTGCCGGCCGGCAAATCCCAGGCGGATTCCCGTTTCAGGTGCAGCGGTGCTGGCAAACTGCTACGCTATTAATAGCCCTCCATGCTGGCTTGATAATGGCTGGGGCATTTGTTTGAGCAAGGAGAAATTTGTGGATCGAGGCGCTAAGTTGGTCATGTGCTTGGCCATGTCCCCGCGTACCTTGAAGGGGCTGGCACTGGGTTTGTGCGCGGCAGCGCTGGCGGCGTGCTCCAGCGGCGTCCCGCGCAATGTGCCGCTGCAGGAAACCTTCGATTCGGCATCCACTTTTTCGCGCGGCTTCGATGCGACGCCGGTGCAGACCTGCGAGGCCGCGCGGCGCGCCTTGCTGAGCCAGGGCTATATCGCCAATGCGCGCACCCAGGAGCTGATCGAAGGCCGCAAGAGCTTCCAGCCCGATCCGGACCTGAACCTGGAGATGAGCATCCGCGTGGTGTGCGTGCCCCAGACTTCGGACGGCAAGGTCAGCATCGGTTTCGTCACGGCGCTGCAGGACCGCTACATGCTCAAGAAAAGCGCCAATTCGGCCAGCGTGGGCGTGGGTGCCCTGGGCTCGCTGTCCCTGCCGTTCACCTCGGGCAATGACTCGCTGGTCAAGGTGGGCAGCGAAACCGTCTCCACACGTGGCTTCTACGACAGCTTCTTCGATCTGGTGGAAACCTATCTGCAGAGCGACAAGGAGGCGCCCTGAGGTAAATTTCGATGAAATCGGCCTGAGACCGTTGAGGAGCAAGCGCGGCGTGCTCTCTTTTTATGGATTCTGTGCCAGTCATGAAAGAACGCAGCCACATGGTTGCGTTTTTGTCGGCACAGAACCCGGCCGCATCAGGCGCTGAAGAACAGCGCCGGGTCCACCATGGCGCGGTTGAGCATCACGCTCCAGTGCAGATGCGGCCCCGTGACACGGCCCGTGGCACCGACCTTGCAGAAGACATCGCCGGTATCGAGCCGGTCACCGACCCGGCAGTCCACCTGGCTCAGGTGGCAGTACATGGACAGCAGGCCGCCGCCATGGTCCAGCCAGACCGTGCCGCCGTTGAAGAAATAGTCGCCAACGTCGATGACCCGCCCCGGCAGCGGCGCCTTGACCTGCGTGCCGGTCGGCGCTGCGATGTCCATGCCGCTGTGCGGATTGCGCGGCTGGCCATTGAACACGCGGCGCAGGCCGAACGAGCTGGAACGGCGGCCCGGTACCGGAACCTGCATCTGCAGGCTGCCGGTGGGCAGGGGTTCGGTAAAGGTGGCCATCACGGTCTTGAGATGGGCAGCCTCGCGCTCGTAGCGCGCATTGTCTTCGGGCGACAGGTCCACCGTCTTGGGCGAGACCTTGAGGCGCTGCTCCACATACCGCTTGTCGCGTACCGTGTAGCCCAGGGTAAGCGAGCGACCGTCGGCCTTCACGTCGATGTGCTGTTCGCCCGGTGCGGTAGACAGAGGAATGCCGACGAGGGCGGTCCACTCGATCATGTCGCCCACCACCAGAACCCGGGCTTCGCCTGCCTTGGCCAGCGGCCGGGTGGATGCAGGTCCCAGCGAGAGCCTTGCGACGCCGCCGGGCACGCGGCTGTCCTGCGGCCAGGGCAGGCTGTCGCCAGCAGGTCCTGCGGGTTGATGGGAATGAGCGGCCCAGGCCGGTGCGGCGGCGAACAGCGCCGTCTGCGCCAGCCGCTGCAGCAGATGCCGGCGCTCTTGGGGAAAGAGAGGGGTGGAAGGTTTTTCGGTTGGCATGGTGCGCATCAGGTTCTGCACGCATTGTGCTGCATTGCTATCGATAGCAGAGCTGCACGCGATGGAAGCATTGATGACGGGGGGCAGGTTTTTTGAGCAGGCGCCGATGCCACTCAGGGCTGGCGCATGCGCCGGGCCAGATCCGCGTGCCCTCGTTCGTCCAGGGCCTAGGCCGCGCCCAGCCGGTCGCGTTCGTGCTTGTTCGGGCCCAGCTTGAACTTGCCTTCCAGCCGTTCGACTGCGATCTCCAGGCCCACGATGGCGCCCAGCATGCGCTGCAGGTAGTCGGGCGGGGCATCGCTCATCTTCCAGGGTGCCTGGGCATTGTTCAGCGCTTCATGCCGGCGCGTGAGCCGGCCCACCACGCCGCGCACGAACTTTTCATCGTCGCGCACCTTGATGCGGCCGTGCGCATGGACCACGCGGTAGTTCCATGTCGGCACCTGCTCGTGGGTCTCGTGCTTGCTGGGATACCAGTCGGGGGAGATATAGGCGTGCTCGGCGCGGAAGATCACCAGCACCGGGCCGCCGTCCCGGACCTGCTGCCACACGGGGTTGGCGCGGGCCACATGGGCGATCAGGCGCGGCGGAGCGCTTTCCTCCTGCAGCAGTTCGAAAGGCAGGTGATTGGCGTCCAGCCCCGCATCGGACTGAGTGACCAGGCAACCGAGTGGATGGGCCTGGATCAGGGCATGCAGGGCGGTCGGGTCGTCGACCTGGAAAGGGCTGGGGTTGTACATGAGGCGCTGCGGCGGAATAGGGTGCAAGAAAGCTCCCCTGTTTATACCGTGTGCCGCTGGGGAAATTCTTTTCGCGCGCAGCCGTGTTGCTGACCTCTTTCAAACGGCAGCGCGGTGCGATGGGAAACCGCTTGCGTTGTAAGGCCAGTGGTCAGGCAAGGCAGGCACCGCTCAGCGCCTCTCATGCTCCCCGTGCGAGCGGGCTTCGGCGCGCGCCGCCTGCATGCGGGCCTGCTGTTCGGCCTGGTGCTGCTGGCGCTGGGCTTGTTCCTGGGCGCGCTGCTGCTGCATCTGCTGCTGGCGCTGGGCCTGCTCCTGGGCGCGTTGCTGCTGCATCTGCTGCTGGCGCTGGGCCTGTTCCTGGGCACGTTGCTGCTGCATCTGCTGCTGGCGCTGGGCCTGTTCCTGGGCGCGCTGCTGTTGCATCTGCTGCTGGCGCTGGGCCTGTTCCTGGGAGTGCTGCTGCATCTGACCCTGCTGCTGTTCACGTGCCTGCAGCGGGGCCTTTTGCGCCATGGTGGTCTGCGTCTGCGGCCCCTGAGGCCCCGCCGGATGGGCGGCGGCGGAGCGGTCATGCAGCGCATGCGGTGGCATGAAGGCATGGGCGCCGGGCGCTTGGGGGATGCCGGGCGATGGGCCTTGCCCCTGGGCGAAGCCGGGGCGTCCCTGCGGCGGATTTGCGGGGATGCCGGGCGCCTGCTGCCGCTGATTCATCAAGGCATGGCTGCCGGCCGCCAGTGCCGCGGCGCCGGCCACGGTTCCGGCTGCGCCTGCCGCCATGGCGCCCTGCGGCTGTCCATGCTGCGGAGCGAAGCTGCCGGCCGCCGCCTGGGGCTGCGCTGGCCGTGCCCCGTGTCCGCCTGCGCCGTTTTCATAGACGTTGTTCACCTGGATGTTGTCCGTGCGGCGAATGTTCTGCACCACGGTGCGCGACTGCGATACATAGGTGGTGTTGTTGTAGACCACGGCGGGGCGGGCCTGGGGCGGCGGGCGGTCGCCATGGTGCCAGCGCCTGTCGGGGTCGCCCCAGTGCATGTTCCAGGAGTTCCAGCCCCAGGAGGGATGCCTGTCCATGGATTCGGCCAGCACAATGCCGGCACCAAAGCCCAGCAGGCCGGCCATCACGGGCACGCCGACCACAGGCGCCGGCGGCGGAACCTCCACATAGCGGTAACCGCCATACACGGGCAGCGGCTGTCCGTAGACCACGCCGGGGTTGTACTGGGGAACATAGACGGTGTCCACCTGCGAGGGGGCGATTTCGATGTACTGCTCCGGCGGCTCGATGACCGGCTCGGGCAGCGGCGTGGCCAGGGCTCCGGGCGTATAGGCGACGGCAGAGGGCGTGGGGGCCACGTTGACCCTGAGCTGTTTGGAGGTCTTGAGCGTGCCGGCCTTGTAGGCGCGGTTGCGCATGACCTGTATGGCGTTCATCACATCCGATGGATCGTTGTAGTAAGCCTTGCCCAGGGCGGTGGTCCAGGGCAGGTTGGAGGCCATCTGCTCCAGCACATTCGGGAACTGGGTCAGCGATTTGACGGACGGATCCCAGTTCTGGGCATTGACGGCATTGGCCAGCGCGGTTTTCTGCAGCCCTGGATTCTGGCCAAGCCAGGCTTCGGCGGCGCCGATCTGGTCCGGATAGGTGGCTCCGGCCAGGATCTGGGCCACCAGCTTGTCGGGGTACAGCGCAATGGGCGCCACCATCTGGTAGAGCACGTCGGGGGCGGGAGGCACATAGGCGGCTGGCTGCGGCTGCACGGCCTCGGCCGCCGTGGCCGGAGCAGGGGCCGACGCCGTATTGTCCGCCTTGATGGGGGAATCCTTGTCGTTGCAGGCGCTCAGTGCCATGGCGGCAGCCAGGGCAACAATGCCCGGGCGCCAGTGAGGGATGGCCTTGCCGTGGGGCTGCCTGTGCAGCGGGGGCCGGTTCCTGGGGAAATGCGACATCTGACGCTCCTTGCGCCGCGCCGTGCGGACCACGGTGCTTTGGCGGATGCTGTTTTAACGCCAGTGTTGAGCCGCTGTTGACAGAGTGTTGTAAGCAAAGTAACCGTGTAGCTGCAGGCTGGCTGCGTTTTGTCAGCTGATTTTGATAGCGGCTGGCGCCGAACGGTATTGGGCTGCAGCCGAAAAACAGTGAAATCTTTGCAAGCCATGAAAAAGGCCTGCACGGGGCAGGCCTTGACGGGGCGAAGGAGCGGGAAGCTCTTTCGGATACGTGGCTACATCATTCGGCCATCGAGCCCATGAGCGTGGCCGCGTCCAGGGTGTCCAGCGGCTTGCCGTTGACCTTGATCTCGCCGTTCTCGAACTGCATCTGCGTGGTCATGATGCCGGCCTTGTCCTCGAACACGCCCCGCTCCAGCAGGGCGTCCATCTGTTCCTTCACATTGGCCTGGATGGCCGTGTCCAGTTCCTCCTTGTCGAACTCCTGCTCGCTGTCCTCCACCAGGGCCAGATAGGAGCGGCGCGCACGCTGGCCGATCAGGTCCTCCATCACGGCCTTGGGCAGCTGGGCATGGAGGCTGAGCTTGAGGTCCTTGAACAGCGTGCTCATGTTGGAGCCATCGCCCTGGTACTTGAATGCGGCGCCGAGTTCGCTCACGCCGTCCTTGGTGCGCATGGCCAGGCGCTTGATCTCGATCTCGGGCTTGCGGGCCAGGGCCTGTGTCATGCCCTTCATCAGGGCATTGCGCAGGTCGTCGTCCTCCGCTTGTGCTTCTTCGGACTCTTCGCCTTCAGCCATGGCGGCGCGCCTGCGTTGGCCCAGCTCCATGGCCTGGTTGATCCAGGCCGAATCGATGTTGTGGAAGGCCACTTCCAGAGCCAGGTCGTCGGCCTTGCGGTCCTCCAGCTGGGCGCTCTTGATGCCGCCCTTGATGGTGACCTCCACCACGTCGTTCTGGAGCACGGTGTCGGTGTCGAGGCTCAGGTCCTGCACAAAGGAGGGCAGCTTGTCCGCGTCCTCGGGCTGGGCCGCGAGCTTGGCCAGCGACACCGCGAACGGGCCGGTCCAGAACTGCTGGCCCTGGGGCTGCTTCAGGTCGAAGCGCATGGTGGCGCTTTCCATGGCCATGCTGCCGCCTTCGCTGCCCTTGAACTGCAGCGAAGGAAAGCTGGCCGTGCCCTTGGCGGCCTTCATGTCGGCGGGCATGTCCCACTCGATCTTCATGCCGCCCCAGTTGAGGTCGGAGCCTTCGATCTTGCCGGTCACCACCGGCGAAGTCATCAGGTTCGAGGTGTTGCGCGTCCAGCCCACCTTGGTGGTCAGCTCCACGGGCGCACGGCCGGCGAGAGCTGCCTTCAGGTCCTCGCCGGCATCGTCGGGCAGGCGAAACAGGGTATGCACTTCGGCGGCATGGCCGCGCGGCAGCGGGCCGTGGCTGATCTGGTGGTCGGCCGTGAACTGCAGGGGCTCGTCCTCGCCGCCCCGTTCGTAGGTCCAGACCGTCTTGGCGGTCGAGGTGAACGTGCCGCGCTCGTAGCTCAGGACCTGGATTTTCAGGCCGTCGCGGCTCCATTTGGCCGCTGCATCCTGGAAGCCCTGTTCCAGCTTGCCGCCCATGTAATAGCTGGTGCCGAGGACTCCCGCGACGACGACCACGGCTGCGGCGGCAATGCCTGCGCCTGCTTTTTTATTCATGAAAGTCTTTCTTCAGGTAGGGGAAGATGGGGTGCGGCTGCAAGGCCGGCCACCGAGCAAGCTGCGCGAGCAAGCAGATAAGCAAGACGAGACCGGAGCGACTCGGCTTTGAGGCGGCTTTCACTGGACGGGCCCGCACCCGGGAAAGCGCAGATTCTAGGAAAAATATCCGGATACAGAAATAAAGCCCCGGCCCATGGCGTGAATTTTTGTGAAATTGCGCGCTGCTTTGAATGCTCTGCTGTTTTCAAAATGCCGCACATAATCCTTGCACTACTGAAATTGATAGCTGCTGGCGCTCAGGCACAAAGGGCTGCAAGGCAAAAAATATCCCGAATGACGGACTGAAGCGCGAAGGGATTGTTCGAAGTGGCAGAAAAGAAAAAGGCCGCCATGACGGCGGCCTTTTCGCATTGTTTGGAACCTGAGGAAGGGTTTTCTATTTGCCCCAGGAATCCTTGAGGCCGGTGATTTTGTTGAATACCGGCTTGTCGCTGCGGTGGTCCTTGCGATCGGCCACGAAATAGCCAAAGCGCTCGAACTGGTATTTATCGTCGGGCCGGGCGGATTTCAGCGAAGGCTCCACATAGGCCGTCACGATCTTGAGGCTGTCCGGATTGAGCAGGGCCAGGAAATCCTTGCCGCCTGCATCGGGCTGGGGATCGGTGAACAGGCGGTCGTAGAGGCGCACCTCGGCCTGCAGGCCATCGGCCACGCCCACCCAGGTGATGGCGGCCTTGACCTTGACGCTGTCGGCGCCGGGGGTGCCGCTCTTGGTGTCGGGCACCACGGTGGCCAGCACCTTGGTCACGTTGCCGTCTGCATCCTTCTCGCAGCCCGTGCACTCGATCACGTAGCCGCCCTTGAGGCGCACCTTGTTGCCCGGGAACAGCCGCTTGTAGCCCTTGGGCGGCACTTCGGCGAAGTCCTCGCGCTCGATCCAGACTTCGCGGCCCAGCGTGAAATGGCGCTCCGGAACGTTCTCGCCTTCGGCGTGGTGGGGCAGGGCGGGCAAAGCGCACTGCTCCAGGTGATCGGCGCTGCCGAACACCTCGGCCCAGTTGGTCAGCTCCAGCTTCACCGGCTCCAGCACCACCATGGCGCGATGGGCCTGGTTCTCCAGGTCCTCGCGCAGGCAGCCGTCCAGCGTGCCGTAGTCGATCCAGGCGTAATCCTTGGTCACGCCGATGCGCTCGCAGAAATTGCGGATGGACGCCGGTGTGTAGCCGCGGCGGCGCATGCCGACAACGGTGGGCATGCGCGGATCGTCCCAGCCGGCCACGAAGTGGTTGTCCACCAGGTGCTTGAGCTTGCGCTTGCTGGTGATCACGTAGGTCAGGTTCAGGCGCGAGAACTCGTACTGGCGCGGCTGGGGCGCATCGATCAGGCCGCCGGCGCGCAGGTGGTCCAGCAGCCAGTCGTAGAACGGGCGCTGGTCCTCGAATTCCAGCGTGCAGATCGAGTGGGTGATGTGCTCGTACGCATCCTCAATCGGGTGCGCAAAGGTGTACATCGGATAGATGCACCACTTGTTGCCGGTGTTGTGGTGCTCGGCGTGGCGCACGCGGTAGATGGCCGGATCGCGCAGGTTGATGTTGGGCGAGGCCATGTCGATCCTGGCGCGCAGCACGGCGGCCCCGTCGGCCAGCTTGCCGTCCTTCATGTCGGCAAAGCGCTGCAGGTTCTCGGCCACCGTGCGGTCGCGGAACGGGCTGTTCACGCCGGGGCGGGTGAAGTCGCCGCGGTTGGCCTTCATCTCCTCGGCCGACTGCTCGTCCACGTAGGCCAGACCCTGTTCGATCAGGTAGACCGCGCAGCGGTGCATGAAGTCGAAGTAGTTGCTGGCGAAGTACAGGTTCTCATGGCCGTCCGGATCCTTCCAGTCGAAGCCCAGCCATTGGACGGCATCGATGATGCTGTCCACATATTCCTGGTCTTCCTTTTCCGGGTTGGTGTCGTCAAAGCGCAGGTGGCACACGCCGCCGAAGTCGCGCGCCAGGCCGAAGTTCAGGCAGATGGACTTGGCATGGCCCACGTGCAGGTAGCCGTTGGGCTCGGGCGGAAAGCGGGTGCGGATGCGGGCTTCGTCCACCTGGCCCTGCTGGTGGTGCTGGGCGTCGCCGGGCGTGCCGCCCCAGTGGCGCTGGGCGTAGGTACCCTTGTCCAGGTCCGATTCGATGATCTGGCGCAGGAAGTTGGTGGGCTTGACCGCTTCGGCAGCGGCATTGGTGTTTTGGGAGGCGTCAGCAGAGCTCATCGCGCCATTTTAGGCGCCCTGCCATGCCCTCGCGTTTACGGGTGGACACAGCGGAGCAGCATTTGGACACAAAGTTCCTCGCAATTCATGCCATCCTAACGGCCGTCTCATGCGTTGTATCGTCAGGGCCGGTGTGCAGAGCGTAAGCAGCCAGGCCGGGCCCCACGGGCATTTCGAAAATTAGAGGAGAGTTGGCAATGATCAAAGCAACTTCTGCGTGGATTGCAAAACTGCTGGGTGCTGGTGCGCTGGCCGCAGCAGGTTTGATGGCTGCCGGCGCTGCCCAGGCGCACGGTGGCGTGAGCCTGTCCGTGGGCATCGGCGTGCCCGGCGTGGCCGTGGGTGCTCCCGTGTATGCCGCTCCGTATGTGGCGCCGGCTCCTGTCTATGTGGCGCCGCGGCCCGTCTACTATGCGCCTCCGGCACCGGTGTACTATGCGCCGCCCGTATACCGCCCGGCCCCAGTCGTGGTGGTGCCCGGCCCCGGCTACGGCTACTACCGCCATGGCCACCGCCATTGGCACGGTGGCCGCTACTATCGCTGAGCCATGAATGCGCGGCCCCGGGCGCGCCTTCCTCATGAGGAGGCGGCCCGCGCGGCGCAGGAACATCTCCGTTTGGAATCACGGCTGCCAGGGCAGCCGTTTTTATTGCGCCGTGGCGGGCGCGCGGGCTCGCATAATGCACGCCAGTCATCAACCTGGAGAGCAAGCCCGTGAAAACCGTCTATGTGCTGAATGGCCCCAACCTGAACCTGCTGGGGATGCGCGAGCCCGCGATCTACGGTTCGGCGACGCTGGACGACGTGCGCCAGCTGTGCGAACAGGCCTGTCAGCGCCATGGGTTGACGCTGGAGTTCCGCCAGAGCAACCATGAAGGGGAGCTGGTGGACTGGATCCATGAAGCCGGCCGCATCCATGCGCAGGGCGGCCTGGCCGCAGTGGTGATGAATGCCGCAGCCTATACCCATACCAGCGTGGCCCTGCTGGATGCCGTCAAGGGCACCGGCGTGCCGCTGGTGGAGCTGCACATCAGCAATGTGCATGCGCGCGAGAGCTTTCGCCACCATTCCTATCTGGCTGCGGCTGCGCGCGCCGTCATGTGCGGCTTCGGTGTGGCCGGTTACGGGCTGGCCATCGATGCAGTGGCCGCCTGGTAAGGCGGGACTGCTCCTGTTTTCGTAAATCTCGGTAACTTTGTGAGAAACGTCTGACAAATTTCCAGAAATCCACTGCAGGCACGGACGGCGCTAGCCGTGTACAGGACGGGTGCAGACAGCCCCTCGAGGCTGCGGCCCTGGAGGCACAGGCCTGCCGTGTCATGACGCCTCTGGGCGAGGGCGGCGGCCATATGGTCTGGCATGGCTGGAAGCCCGCCGGCGGCAAGGCGCACGGCCTGCCATTGGTGCTGCTGCACGGCGGCAGCGGCAGCTGGACGCACTGGCTGCGTGCCATAGAGCCGCTGGTGCAGGCCGGCCATGCGCTGTGGTTGCCCGATCTGCCGGGCTTTGGCGATTCCGACCTTGTCCCCGGCGGCACCGATGCGGACAGCATGCTGGCGCCGCTGGCCCGGGGCATACGGCAATTGCTGGGCGACTGCGCAGGCGGACCGGTCTGCGACCTCGTCGGCTTTTCGTTCGGCGGCATGACGGCCGGCATGCTGGCCGCCGAGTATCCGTCACTCGCGCGCCGGCTGGTACTGGTGGGGGCGCCGGGCATGGGCCTGTCCAACGGGCGGGCTGTGCGGCTCAAGGGCTGGCGCCATCTGGCGACGACGGACGCACAGATGCAGGTACACCGCTACAACCTGCAGGCGCTGATGCTGCATGACGCGGCGCTGATCGATGACGCCACGCTGGCTCTGCATGCGCACAATGTGGCGCGCGACCGGCTGCCGCGCCGGCGCCTGTCGCAGACCGATATCCTGGCGCGGGCGCTGGCCCGGATACAGGGCCCGGTGGCGGCGATCTACGGCGAGCATGACCCGCTGTACGCAGGCCGCATGCAGGCCTTGCAGGAAAAGCTGGTGCTCCAGACCGGCGGGCGGGTGCACTGGCAGGAGATACCCGGTGCCGGACACTGGGTGCAGCATGAAAAGCCCCGGGCCTTTGCCGCGGCGTTGCTCGCAGCGCTGGCGCACCCTGCGCACCAAGGGCGGCAGCCATGAGGGCCGAGCTGCCGGAGCTGACCGAGGACGATGTGCAATGGACGGCCGTGCGCTCGCAAGGGCCTGGCGGACAGCATGTGAACAAGGTGGCCAGCGCCGTGCACCTGCGTTTCGATATCACCGGCTCGCGCCTGCCGGCCGATGTCAAGCAGCGCCTGCTGGCCCTGGGCGATGGGCGCATCACCGGCGAAGGTGTGGTCGTGATCAAGGCGCAGAAATTCCGCACGCAGGAGCACAACCTCTGGGATGCCTTGCAGCGGCTCAACGCCCTGGTGGCCAGCGTGGCTGCGCCGCCGCGTCCGCGCAAGGCCACCCGGCCCACCTGGGCTTCCCAGCAGCGGCGCCTGCAGGGCAAAAGCCTGCGCGGCGCGACCAAGGCCTTGCGCGGACGACCGCGCGACTGGTGAGCGACGCGGCGGGCGTAGGCCGTACATGGCCGGCCGCGGCATCCGGGGACAGGCTTCAGCGCCGCAGGCTGGCATGCCAAAGGCGAGGCCGGCCTGCACAATAGGGCCATTGCGGCATGGGTATATTCAGTTTTGATAGCGGCTCGCGCTTTCCTGCAAAGCGCTGAAGTCGTTTTTGAAGATGAATCTGCCCATGCCCCGGATATGCAAGGAAACCGCCATGATTGCCATTACCGATTTGTCACTGAGCTTTCTGGAGCGGCCGGCCGAGCCGGAGCCGGGCCGCGCACCCTGGCTGCTGGTGCTCATGCACGGCGTGGGCAGCAACGAGCACGACCTGATGGGCCTCGCGCCGTTCGTGCCGGCGCAGTTCCATGTGATCAGCCTGCGCGCGCCGTTTGTCATGGGGCCGGGGGCCTATGCCTGGTTCCAGTTCACGGTGGATGCCGACGGCACGCGCCATATCGATGTGCAACAAGAGCAGCAGGCGCGCAAGCTGGTGCAGCAGGCCGTGGAGCAGGCCGCACGGCTGCTGGACATTCCGTCCGAACGCGTGGTCGTGGGCGGCTTCAGCCAGGGCGGCATCATGGCGCTGAGCCAGCTGCTCACGCAGCCGCAGACCCTGCGCGCCGCCATGGCCTGGCATAGCCGCCTGCTGCCCGAGGTGCTGCCGCAGCAGGCGCCCGATGCCGCGCTGGCCGGAAAATCCCTGTGGGTCAGCCACGGCACCTACGACAATGTGATCCCGCTGACCAGCGCCCACGCCATCCGCGACCGGGCCAAGCGCCTGCCGTTGAACCTCTGCTACCAGGAATATCCGGGTGCCCACGAGATCCGGCCCGAGGAGCTGCGGGCCAGCATGCAGTGGCTCGAGGATCTGGCGCGCTGACCGGTTTTTAGTGGCCGGCGGTCTTGGAAAACAGGTTGATGACCAGCACGCCGGCAACGATGAGGCCCATGCCCGCGAGGGCGGGCGCATCCAGGCGCTGGCCCTGCCAGAAAAAGGCCACGGCGGAGACCAGCACGATGCCCACGCCCGACCAGATGGCATAGGCCACGCCCGTGGGGACGGTGCGCAGCGTGAGCGAAAGAAAGTAAAACGCCACCACATAGCCCGCGATGGCCACCAGCGTAGGCCCCAGGCGCGTGAAGCCCGCGGCCTTGGCCAGGAACGAGGTGGCAATCACTTCGGCCACAATGGCCAGGCCCAGGTACAGGTAATTCGTCATGGGTGTTGAATCTACAAGGACTTGCGCGCAAGCAGGTGCGTGCGCAAGCCTGCTTGCCGGTATGGAGAATGCGCGATGAATACTGCCACGACGCCTCAGCCAGGAACTCCCCAGCCCATAGACGAGCCGCAGGATGTGCCGCCGGGCGAGATTCCGCCGCAGCCCCAGGATATGCCGCCCAACATCTGATGCGGATCGCCGCCCCAGTAGGGGGCCTTCCATGGCGGCGCAAGGCCGCAAAGGCCTAGATGGCCGGATAGCTGCCCGTGCCCTCGGGCCACGGGGTGAGCACCTCGAAACCGGTTTCGGTCACGGCCACCATGTGCTCCCACTGGGCCGACAGCGACTTGTCGTTGGTGATCACGGTCCAGCCGTCGCTGAGTTCGCGCGTGGCGGCCTTGCCGGCATTGAGCATGGGCTCGATCGTGAAAATCATGCCCGTCTGCAGCACCAGCCCCTGACCCGGCGTACCGTAGTGCAGCACCTGGGGCTCGTCGTGGTAGACCTTGCCGATGCCGTGGCCGCAGTATTCGCGCACCACGCTGAAGCGCTCGCGCTGGGCCACGCTCTGGATGGCGTGGCCTATGTCGCCCAGGGTGGCGCCGGGGCGCACGGCGCGTATGCCCGCCAGCAGGGCCTCGTAGGTGGTGTCGACGAGGCGCCTGGCCTGGCTGCCGGGCTGGCCCACGTAGTACATGCGGCTGGTGTCGCCGATCCAGCCTTCGGGCGTGGTCACGGCCACGTCCACGTTCACGATGTCCCCGTCCTTGAGAATCTGCTTGGCATCCGGGATGCCGTGGCAGACCACATGGTTGACGGAGGTGCACACCGTCTTGGGGAAGCCGTAGTAGCCGACGTTGGTGGGCGTGCAGTGCAGCTCGTCCACGATGTAGTCATGGCAGAGCCGGTCCAGCTTTTCGGTGCTGACACCCGGTTGCACATGGGGGGTGAGCATGGCCAGCACACGGGCGGCAAGCCCGCCGGCCGTGCGCGAAAGCGCAATCTCGTCGGGCCCGTGCAGGGGAATGCTGCGTTGCTTGCCGCGCTTCATTGCGCACCTCCGGCACGGTGTTCGGCGATGCAGCCGCAGGCTGCACGGAAAAAATGGATCTGCTGCGGACGCAGGTGGGCCGGGGTGTTGACGATTGCCATGGACCCGCATCATAGGAGTTTTGCGTTTTCCACTGCCGGCGGTCAGGCGCTCGCAGATCGTGAACACGTTCTTAGGCGGCCTGCGGGCCGGCTCGCCGGTCCTCGACCGTGAATTTCGCCAGCGTGTAGATGGGGCTGTCGGCGCGCAGCGGATTGGCCACGGCGCGCAGCTCGTTGTTCCAGCGCTGGGGCGTGATCTCGGCCAGGCCGTAGCCGCGTTCCTCGCAGCGCGCGAACAGCACCTGGGGGTTGTGGGCGACCACGGCATCGACCTTGGCCTGCGTGGTGCCGCTGCGCGAGCTGATGGAGGTGCCGCAGAATTCGCTGGCGATCACCGGATTGGCCTTGTCGGGGGCCAGGTGGGCCTGCAGCGGCACCGCGCACACATAGTTCTGATGGATGTCGCCGCCCAGCAGCACGCTGTTGCGCGGCGCGCTCTGGGCGATCTGCTGGACCAGGCGCTGGCGCGCCGCAGGATAGCCGTCCCAGCTGTCGGTGGACTGCTTGCCGGAGGGATAGCGGCGCGTGCTGAACAGCGTGGTCTGCGCCAGCACGCTCCAGATGGGCGCCTGGGCCTTGCCCTGGCCGTCGCCCTGCAGCTGCCGGTACAGCCATTGCTCCTGCTCCCAGCCGAGAAAGCTGCGCGCGGGATCGTCTAGCTGGGCGCATTCCTGCGGCAGGACCGAGCCCGCATCGGCCTGCCCGGGGGCGCGGCAGGCCTGGATGCCGCGGTACTGGCGCCCGTCAAGCAAATGCAGGCGCACCAGATTGCCCCAGCGCAGGTCGCGGTACAGCGACAGTCCCTGGAAGCTGCGCTGCAGGACCGAGGCGCGCAGCGGCATGTTCTCGTAGAACGCCTGCCAGGCCGCCATGCGGCGGGCCAGGAACCGGGCCGGATCGCCGCGCCCGTTGTCGGCGGCGTAGTCGTTTTCGACTTCATGGTCGTCCCAGATGACGGCCCAGTTGCAGGCCGCATGGGCGGCCTGCAACTGCGGGTCGCTCTTGTGCAGGGCATAGCGGTCGCGGTAGTCGCCCAGGGTCTGGGCCGTGCGCAGCGGCTGGGTGCGTGCCAGCCCCAGGGTCATGGCCGGGGTGGCGTATTCATAGATGTAGTCCCCCAGGAACAGCACCATGTCCGGCGCATCCTGCGCCACCTGGGCCCAGGCCGCGTAGTAGCCATGCTCCCAGCGCTGGCAGGAGGCATAGGCCAGGCGCAGGCGCGAAACCCTGGCATGCGCGGCCGGCGCCGTGCGGCAGCGGCCGGTGGCGCTGGCGGCATCGCCCAGCATGAAGCGGTAGTGGTACCAGCGGTCGGGCGCCAGGCCGTTGACCTGCACATGGACCGCATGGCCCCATTGCGGCAGCGCCATGGCCTCGCCCTGGTCGACGATGCGGGTGAAGCCCTCGTCATGGGCCAGTTCCCAGCGCAGCTTGAGCGGCGGCAGGGCCGGGGCGTCCATTTCGCCCAGACCTGCCAGCGGCGGCGTGAGCCGGGTCCAGAGCAGCACGTTGTCCGGCTCCGGGTCGCCGCTGGCCACGCCCAGCGTGAATGGGTTGTGGCGGATTCTCTCGCCCTGGCGGGCCCAGGCCGGCAGAGCGCCGATGGCTGTGGCCAGGCCGCCGGCCAACAGGAAGCGGCGACGGTCTGAAAAAGGGACGGATAGGCAGGGCAGGCAGGGCATGGCAGCACCTCCAGGTGCTTGGTGGGCTTGGTATGGCGTGCAGTATCGCCTGCCTGGGGGGCCGCTTGCGCTGCAGGTGCTCAGTCGTTGACCAGAACCAGCTTGCCCTGTACCTGGCGCGAGCCCATGCGCGCATAGGCAGCGTGCAGTTCGCCCATGGGCATGGTGCGGTCGATCACCGGCTTGATTCTGCCCTGGGCGTACCACTGGGCCAGCTCCTGCATCATGGCGGCGTTGTTCTGCGGCTCGCGCTTGGCGAAATCGCCCCAGAACACGCCGACCAGCGAAGCGCCCTTGAGCAGGGCCAGGTTCAGCGGCAGCGAGGGAATCGGGCCCGAGGCAAAGCCGATGATCAGGTAGCGGCCGCGCCAGGCAATGGAGCGGAAGGCCGGCTCGGCGAAGTCTCCGCCCACGGGGTCGTAGATCACGTCGGGGCCCTTGCCGCCGGTGGCCGCCTTGATGGCTTCGCGCAGGTCGCCCTGGCTGTAGTTGATGGTGGCGTCGGCTCCCTGGGCCTTGCACAGTGCGCACTTCTCGTCGGTGGAAGCCGCCGCGATCACGCGGGCGCCCGCGGCCTTGGCAATCTGTATGGCTGCCGTGCCCACGCCGCCGGCCGCGCCCAGCACCAGCACGGTCTCGCCCGGCTTGAGCTGCCCGCGGTCGATGAGGGCGTGGTACGAGGTCGCATAGGTCATGATGAAGGCCGCCGCGTCGACGAAGCTGAAGCTGTCGGGCAGCGGCATGCACAGCGCCGCAGGCGCCAGCGTGTGGGTGGCAAAGCCGCCCGTGCCCGACAGGCAGGCCACGTGCTGGCCGACCTTGAGATGCGTGACACCTTCCCCCACGGCCTGCACCACGCCCGCGTATTCGGAGCCCGGCACAAAGGGCAGGGGAGGCTTGATCTGGTACTTGTTCTGCACGATCAGCAGATCGGGAAAGTTCAGGCTGGCTGCCTTGACCTGCAGCAGCACCTGGCCGGGGCCGGGGGCGGGTGTCGGCAGTTCGGACCATTGCAAAGCGTCGACGCCCGTGGGCGTGGTGCAAAGCCATGCGTGCATGTTGTCTCCTTGTCGGTTCTGTACGGCCCCGAGGGGCCCGGGAATGTCGCTGCCGATCATAGAAGTGTGGTGGGAATGCCGCGTGTCCCACCGGTGACGAGCTGCCCGCCTACAATCCGCTGCATTCCCTGCTGTATCCATGAAGATTCTTATTTGTAACGACGATGGCTTCCAGGCCCCTGGCATCGTGGCCTTGTACGAGGCCTTGCGCACGGTGGCCGACGTCGAAGTCGTGGCGCCGGAGCACAACAACAGCGCCAAATCCAACGCACTGACACTGAATGCGCCTCTGTACGTGCATCAGGCGCACAACGGTTTCCGCTATGTGAACGGCACGCCGGCCGACTGCGTGCACATCGCGCTGACCGGGCTGCTCGGCTACCGGCCCGATCTGGTCGTCTCGGGCATCAACAATGGCGCCAACATGGGCGACGACACCATTTATTCGGGCACGGTGGGCGCGGCCATGGAGGGATATCTTTTCGGTATCCCGTCGATTGCCTTTTCCCAGGTGGACAAGGGCTGGGGCGAACTGGAGGCCGCCGCCGCCACCGCGCGCCAGCTGGTGCAGAACATGCAGTCCCAGAACCTGATCGGCGCGGCGCCCTGGCTGCTGAACGTGAACATTCCCAACATGCCGCTGTCGGCGCTCAAGCCCGTCAAGCTGTGCCGCCTCGGGCGCCGCCATGCGGCGGAGAAGGCCATCGTGCAGCAAAGCCCGCGCGGCGAAACCATGTACTGGATCGGCAGTGCCGGCGCCGCCATGGACGATGTGGAGGGCACGGACTTCCATGCCACGGCCAACGGCCATGTCTCGATGACGCCGCTGCAGATCGATCTGACGGACCATGACCGCCTGGGCTACTGGGCCCAGACGGTCGGCAAGCTCACGGGAACAGGGCCGGGCTCGCAGGCGCAGGCGGGGGCACAGTGAACGAACGCCGCTCTGCCTCTTCCCCGATGCCGGGCTGGGTTGCGCGCTCGGCGCAGCCGCAGGCCGCCATCGCGAAACCCGTGCTGGCGCGTTCGCCCGCGGCCCCGGTGGCCGCCCGCTCGCCCGCGCCGGCCGTGGGCGTCGGGCTGGACTCCGCTGCGGTGCGGGTGCGCATGGCGCAGCGCCTGGAGGCCGCAGGCATCACCCATGCCGGCGTGCTGCAGGCCATGGCCAGCGTGGAGCGCCATCGCTTTGTGGACAGCGCACTGGTCAACCAGGCCTACGAGGACACCAGCCTGCCCATAGGGCTCGGGCAGACCATTTCCAAGCCCAGCGTGGTTGCCCGCATGGTGGAGCTGCTGCTGGGCTCGGAGGCCGCCAGGTCCGGCCTGGGCCGGGTGCTGGAGATCGGCACCGGCTGCGGCTACCAGGCGGCCGTGCTGTCCCGGGTGGCCCGCGAGGTGTATTCGATCGAGCGCCTGCGCGGGCTGCACGAAAAGGCCCGCCATAATCTGCGTCCTTGGCGACTGACCAATGTGCATCTCATCCTGGGCGATGGCATGCAGGGTTTTGTCAATGGCGCGCCTTATGCCGGCATTATTTCTGCAGCAGGCGGCAATTCCATCCCCGATGCCTGGTGCGACCAGCTCGCCGTGGGTGGACGCCTGGTGGCGCCGGTCGTGGTCGGCGACGGCAAGCAGGCACTGCTGGTGATTGACAAGAGTTCACATGGATTTAAGCAGTCAATTTTGGAAGCAGTGAATTTTGTCCCTCTAAAATCGGGGATCGCCTAGAAGGGAAAAAGCTTATGTTGGTAACGCGAAGTCTTGGGGCTTGGGGCACGGTTGTTCTGGCAGGTGTGATTCTGGCCGGCTGCTCGACCCAGGCAAACAGGGCTCCTGTGGAGGACCGCGGACAGTCGGCCTCCTCCGCTTCCGGGATGGATAAACCCTTGCCCGGTGCAGAAAATGCCGGCAAGCCCGGTTATTACACGATCAAGCCTGGCGACACGCTGATCAAAATCGGCCTGGAGCATGGCCAGAGCTGGAAAGACATTGCACGCTGGAACAATCTCGACAATCCCAATGTGATCGAGGTGGGCCAGGTGGTGCGCGTGGTGCCGCCTGGAAGCACAGGCACCGCCGTGGCATCGAGCGGATCGACGTCGGGCCGCGGCGTGGCCCCGGTGGTGGTGACGCCCATCGGCAGTTCCAGCAGCGCCGGCAGCTCCAGCACGGCAACGCCGGCGCCCACGCCTGTGCCTGCACCGACGCCTGCACCGGCAGCCAAGGGGGCCGACGATGTGGACTTCATCTGGCCGGCCAGCGGTACGCTGATCGCGGGCTTCGACGAGGCGCGCAACAAGGGCTTCGACATCGGCGGCAAGGCCGGCGATCCCGTGGTCGCTGCGGCCGACGGCCGCGTGGTGTATGCGGGTGCCGGCCTGCGCGGCTATGGCAACCTCATCATCCTCAAGCACAACAACACCTATCTGACGGCCTATGCCCACAACCAGTCGCTGCTGGTCAAGGAAGACCAGACGGTGAAGAAGGGCCAGAAGATTGCCGAGATGGGCAGCACCGACGCCGATCGCGTGAAGCTGCACTTCGAAGTGCGCCGCCAGGGCAAGCCTGTCGACCCCGCGCGCTATCTGCCTTCGCGTTGAGCATGGCTGGCCAACGCAAGAAAGCCTCGCAAGCCCCTGCCCCGCAGGGGCTTGTGTCTTTTGAGGCCCGGCAAGCCGAGCCAGGCTGGGAGGAGTCCGGGGACGACGAGGTAGCCGATGATGCGGCGGCCGGCGCCGCGCCGGAAATCCGCGAGCTGATCGTGGGCGCCGGCGAGCATGGCCAGCGCGTGGACAAGGTCCTGGCATCGGGCGTGAGCGAGTTCTCGCGCAGCTATCTGCAGCAGCTGCTGGCCGATGGTGCCGTGACCCTGAACGGCAAGGTGCTGACCAAATCCTCGGCCAAGGTAGGCGCCGGCGACCGGCTGCGGGTGGAAATGCGCCCGACCCAGCAAAGCATGGCCTTCCAGCCCGAAGCCATGGCACTGGAAGTGGTCTACGAGGATGACGACCTGCTTGTGGTCAACAAGCCTGCGGGCCTGGTGGTGCATCCGGCGCCCGGCAACTGGACGGGGACGCTGCTCAACGGCCTGCTGGCGCGCGATGAAAAGGCGCGGCAGGTGCCGCGCGCGGGCATCGTCCACCGGCTGGACAAGGACACCAGCGGCCTGATGGTGGTGGCGCGCAACCGCGCGACCATGGATGCGCTGGTCAAGATGATCGCGGCGCGCGACGTGAGCCGGCAGTACCTGGCCATCGCCCATGTGCCGGGCAAGGGCTGGGGGCCGCGCAGGCATCGCGAAGTCGATGCGCCCATAGGCCGCGATCCGCGCAACCGCCTGCGCATGGCGGTGGTGGACATGGCGCAGCACCCGGGCAAGCCGGCGCGTACCGACTTCGACTGGCTGGCCGGAGATGCGCAGCACTGCCTGGTGCGCTGCACGCTGCATACCGGGCGGACCCACCAGATCCGCGTGCACATGGCGTCGCTCTCGCACCCGCTGGTGGCCGACGCCGTGTATGGCGGCCGGCCCGAGGGCGGGCTGGAGCGCCAGGCCCTGCATGCGTTCAGGCTGGCCTTCGTCCATCCGATGTCGCAAAAGCCGCTGGTCCTGCACGCTCCCTTGCCGCCGGATATGGCGAGCGCCCTGGAAAATTGGGGTCTGCGTTACAATCTACAGGAAAGCCTCTGACCCAGGGCTTGTGCAAGCAAGGCCGCGCCGAAGACAGCGCCCCAGGGCAAATGTCTTGCCTGAACCCGATTTGCACAAACCGTATGACCATCTCTGCGTGGCATCTTCTGGGCGCTTCCTCTCTTCTTTGATTTGGCGTCCCACCGGATAGAGGTGCGACAGCCGTTCCCGAAACGCTGCACCCATGAATACGGTAGATGCCAAGCGGGTTCTTGAAACAGCATTGATTTGTGCCCCGCAGCCAGTCACGTTGCGCGAGTTGCGCTCACTTTTTGACGATGTGCTGGGTTCGGACACGCTCAAGGACTTGTTGCTTTCCTTGCAAAAGGACTGGGCGCTCAAGGGCGTGGAACTAGTGCAGGTGGCTTCGGGCTGGCGCTTTCAGAGCCGGCCCGAGATGCGCGTCTACCTGGACCGGCTGCATCCCGAAAAGCCGCCCAAGTACACGCGGGCGACACTGGAGACGCTGGCCATCATCGCCTACCGCCAGCCTGTGACGCGCGGGGATATCGAGGACATTCGGGGGGGTGACGGTCAACAGCCTGCTGATCAAGCAGCTGGAGGACCGGGGCTGGATCGAGGTGATCGGCCACCGCGAGACCGTGGGACGTCCGGCGCTGTTTGCCACGACGCGCCAGTTCCTGGACGACCTGGGCCTGCAGTCGCTGGACCAGCTGCCCATGCTGGAGGAAACGCAGGCCCAGCAAAGCCTGTTCAAGTCGCTGGAAGAGGGGGCAGAACAAGTGCCTGCCGTGCCGGAGGACGAGGCGCAGACCGCTGCGGTCGAGCCGGTGCCGGAATCTGGGCAAAGTCCGAGGGATGGCGCCGGGCCTGCTGCAGGCGGGCCGGAACTGGCGGCGGAGCCTTCCGTCGAGGAGGCGGGCGAGGTTTTGCCGCAGCCTTCGGACGACTCGCCAAAGGAGCTGGAGCAGGCCGGCAAAGCGATGGATGAGGGCGAGCCGGCTGATGGGCGGGTGCCCCCGCCTGTCGCTGAGCCGCCGGTGGAGACAGGGCAGAGGTCGCCCAAGCCGGCGCCCACGGCGGCGCCAAAGCCTGTGCCGGCGGCCCAGGCCGACCGTGCCAAGCGCGCGCCCGAGCCAAAGCCGGGCCGGCGTGAATGGATGGGCCTGAAGGCCTTTCTGGAAGACGACTATGGCGTCGAAGAAGACGATGCCGACGAAGCGAAAGCGAAAGCGATTGCGCCGGACGCGCTGCCCGAGCAGGGCGAGCCGGCAGACGACATGAATATGGATGACGGCAATGGATCCATTGCCGAAGGAAAATCTCAATGAAAGAGACATCGACCCAGATGCAGGATGGACAGGCTCTGCCATCCGAAGCGGACGCCAGCGCTGCCGCGAAGAAGCCGCGCAAGCCCCGGGCCACCCAGCCCAAGGACGGCGCTGCGGCCGAGAAAAAGCCCGCCGCTCCGCGCAAGCGTGCGGCGGCAAAGCCCCGCAAGGCAGCCGAGAAGAGCCTGCCGGAAGCGGTCGCCGATGCCGCGCCGCTGGCTGAAGCTGTGCCGGAGCCGTTGGAGGTCGTGGGCTCGGCCCAAGAGCATGCCGACGGGGGTGCTCTCGAAATGGAAGCGGATGCCGTCGAGCAGACGGGCGCTGCAGCCAGAAGCAATGCCAGGGCGCAGAAGAAGGCCTCGCAGGGCTATGGCTTTGCCGACGTGGTCTCCGGCGAATTCGATGCCGACGAGGAAAACGGCGCGGCCATGCCGGCCAAGCGCGTGCTCCAGCCCCAGGTGGATTCACCCAAGCTGCACAAGGTGCTGGCCCAGGCGGGCCTGGGCTCGCGCCTGGAAATGGAGCAGATGATTCTGGAAGGCCGCATCTCGGTCAACAACGAGCCTGCCCACATCGGCCAGCGCATCCAGTTCGGCGACACGGTCAAGGTCAACGGCAAGCCGATACGCTTTCGCATCGACCCGCCGCCGGCCCGCGTGATCGCCTACCACAAGCCCGTGGGCGAGGTCGTCACGCATGACGATCCGCAGAACCGTCCCACGGTGTTCCGCAAGCTGCCCAAGCTGCAGCATGGCAAGTGGCAGTCCGTGGGCCGCCTGGACCTGAACACCGAAGGCCTGCTGCTGTTCACCAGCTCGGGTGAGCTCGCCAACTCCCTCATGCACCCGCGCTTCGGCCTGGAGCGCGAATACGCGGCCCGCGTGCTGGGTGCGCTGAGCAGCGAGGAAAAGCAGCGCCTGCTGGACGGCGTGCAGCTGGAGGACGGCGAAGCCGCCTTCGGTTCTATCGAGGACGGCGGCGGCGAAGGCGCCAACTGCTGGTATCGCGTCACCATCTCCGAGGGCCGCAACCGCGAGGTGCGCCGCATGTTCGAGGCCGTGGGCCACGCGGTCAGCCGCCTGATCCGCATCCGCTACGGCGCCATGATGCTGCCGCGCGGCCTGAAGCGCGGCGCCTGGGTGGAGCTGGATCAGGCGGACATCCAGGCGCTGATGGCGGTGGCCGGCGTCAAGGAGCGCCCCGCCGTCGACCGCTCGGCCCACAACGGCCGTGGCGGCAATCGCAACAGCCGCAACGGCCGGGGCAATGGCGGCCGCGGCGGCTTCAATGCCGACCGTCCCCAGAGCGGCCGCCGCGAAGGCGGTGGCCAGCGCCGCGGCGAGTGGGACGGCAACCGCCCAGCGCCCAGCGGCATGCTGGGTGACCGGCGCGAACGCCCGCGCGGCAAGGCGCTTGGCGGCAACAAGAAAGGCGCGGCCGGCGGACGTTCGCAAGGCAGCCAGCCCGATCCCATGCGCACCTCGGTGGGCTATATCGGCGGCGACAGCCTTTCACGCGCGCGCCAGAACGCCAAGCGCGGCCCCGGTGGTCGCCGCGGCGGCCGCTGAGAGCGGCCCGCTGCCAGTATTTGAGTGGTGCCGCGTGGCCCGGGTTCGCCCAGGTCTATGGCGGCACCGCTAAAATCGACGGTTTTGCCTTTCCGGCAAAAACCATAGTAACCCTGAGTAGGAACCAAACACCATGGCTATCGAACGCACTCTCTCCATCATCAAGCCCGACGCAGTTGCCAAGAACGTGATCGGCCAAATCTACGCCCGTTTTGAAGCTGCCGGCCTGAAGGTCGTGGCCGCCAAGATGGTCCACCTGTCGCGCCTGGAGGCCGAGCAGTTCTACGCCGTGCACAAGGAGCGCCCCTTCTTCAAGGACCTGGTGGACTTCATGGTCTCCGGCCCCGTGATGATCCAGGCCCTGGAAGGCGAGAACGCCATCCTGAAGAACCGTGAGCTGATGGGCGCCACCGACCCCAAGAAGGCCGAGAAGGGCACGATCCGCGCCGACTTCGCCGACAGCATCGACGCCAACGCCGTGCACGGCTCCGACGCCGCTGAAACCGCAGCCGTGGAAGTGGCATTCTTCTTCCCCGGCATGAACGTTTACTCGCGTTAATCCACGCTGGCTTTCTGCCGCATGCTTTCGCTCTGACGCCAGGGCTTCGCGTTTGCGGAGCCGGTGTCAGCAGCGCAAGCCGCAGGCAACGGCGTGGCAAACCCAGGCCGTTCAATGCCTCCGGTGTTGGACCGCCACCTGCAGCCACCTGCCGATATGACAACCAATTTGCTTGATTTCGACCTCGAGGGCCTGACCGCATACTGCGAGCAGCTCGGGGAGAAGCGTTTCCGCGCCACGCAGCTTTTCCGCTGGATCCACCAGCGCGGCGCCAGCGATTTCGACCAGATGACCGATCTGGCCAAATCCCTGCGCGAAAAGCTTAAGAGCCGGGCCCACATCACCGCCTTGTCTGTCGTGACCGAACATGTCTCGGCCGACGGTACCGTGAAGTGGCTTTTCGACGTGGGTGACGGCAATGCCGTCGAATCCGTTTTCATTCCCGAGGACGACCGCGGCACGCTGTGCGTGTCGTCCCAGGCCGGCTGCGCGGTGGGCTGCCGCTTTTGTTCGACGGGGCATCAGGGCTTCAGCCGCAATCTGACCACGGGCGAGATCCTGGCGCAGCTGTGGTACGCGGAGCATGCGCTGAGAAAGCGCCTGGGCACCGACGAGCGCGTCATCTCCAACGTGGTGATGATGGGCATGGGCGAGCCGCTGCAGAACTATGGCGCCCTGGTGCCGGCGCTCAGGGCCATGCTGGACGACCACGGCTACGGCCTGTCGCGGCGCCGCGTGACGGTGTCCACCTCGGGCGTGGTGCCCATGATGGACCGCCTGGCCAAGGATTGCCCGGTGGCGCTGGCCGTGTCGCTGCACGCGCCCAACGATCCGCTGCGCGACAATCTGGTGCCGCTGAACAAGAAGTACCCCATCGCCGAGTTGCTGGATGCCTGCCTGCGCTATCTGGAATTCGCGCCGCGCGACTTCATCACTTTCGAATATTGCATGCTCGATGGCGTCAATGATCGGCCTGAGCATGCGCGCCAGCTGATAGAGTTGGTGCGCGCGCGCGGCGATGGCAAGAGCTGGTGCAAATTCAACCTGATTCCGTTCAACCCCTTCCCGGCTTCGGGACTGCTGCGGTCGCCCGCAGCCCGGGTGACCGAATTTGCCAGTCTGCTGAACAACGCCGGCATCGTGACGACCGTGCGCAAGACGCGCGGCGACGACATCGACGCGGCCTGCGGCCAGCTGGCCGGGGACGTGAAGGACAGGACTCGTGCTGCCGAGCGCATGGCAAGGCAGCGCACCATCACCCTCAAGCAGGTGTCTTGAGGGACATTCGCAAGAGGGAACCGTACATGCAGGCAGTGGCAGGACAACCGCGCGGAAAACATGGGGGCTCGTGGAGGTCATGGGCCTGGTGGGGAATGCCGGTTGTCGCTGCTGTGCTGGCAGGCTGCGCCAGCAACTCGGCCAGCACGCTGGTGCCGCCCACGGCGACCGCGACGGCGAATGCGCCCGCAGCCGATGCCCAGCGCCGCGCCCAGATCCGCCTGGAGCTGGCCGCCAACTATTTCCAGGCCGGGCGCCTGGATGTGGCCACGGAAGAGGTGGGCCAGGCCCTCACCGCCAATCCCAACTATGCCGATGCCTATGGGCTGCTGGGCCTGATCCTGATGCAGAACCGCGACTGGCCCAAGGCCGACATCGCCATGCGCAAGGCCATGGAGCTGAGCCCGCAGGACGGCAACCAGATCCACAACTACGGCTGGCTGCAGTGCCAGCAGCAGAACTTCGACCAGGCCCAGCAATGGTTCGACAAGGCGCTGAAGGCGCCGGGCTACCGCGAGCAGCCCAAGACCCTGCTGGCCAAGGGCCTGTGCTACCAGCAGGCCGGCCAGCTGGAGCCGGCCTACCAGAACCTGTTCAGCGCGTACGAGATGGATGTGGGCAACCCCGCGGCGGCCTACAACCTCTCCAACGTGCTGTGGCAAAAGGGCGAGGCCAAGAAGGCCCAGTTCTATATTCGCCGCCTGAACAATACCAACCAGTCCAGCGCCGAGAGCCTGTGGCTGGGCATCAAGATCGACAGGGCTTTGCGCGACGACATCGGCGTGCGCCAGCTGGCCGATCAATTGCAGCGACGTTTCCCGCAATCGCGCCAGTGGCTCGCGTATGAGCGGGGTGCATTCAATGAGTGACAGTGCGGTGGACAAGGTGAATATGCAAAGCGACGAGCAAGTGCAGCCCCAGATGACGGCCGGTGCCCTGCTGCGCCAGGCCCGCGAGGCCGCGCGCGTGCAGCTGCCCAGCCTGGCGGCGACATTGAAGGTGCCGCAAGGCAAGCTGGAGGCCCTGGAGGCCGACGACTATGCAGCCTTTCCCGACCACGTCTTCATGCGGGCGCTGGCCATGGGCATGTGCCGCACCTTGCGCATTGATGCGGCCCCGGTGCTGGCTGCACTGCCGCGCACCGAGCCCAAGAGCCTGAGCAAGGCCGGCCCGGGCATCAATGCCACCGTCAAGGAGCGCAGCCATTTCCGCAGCGCGGGCACCTCGCTGGGTGGCTCTTCCCACGGTTCGCGCAAAGTCGTGGCAGGCGTGCTGCTGCTGCTGGCGGCTGCGGCAGCCGTCTATTTCGTGCCGCTGCACCAGAGCGGCGATGCCGGGCCGCAGGCCCAGGCGCCTGCCGCTGCGGCGGCTGCCGCGGCGCGGCCGATGCAGGGCCGCCGCCGGCAGCACCGTCACCAGCCCGATGGCGAGCCAGG
>NZ_JBANEL010000042.1:0-24725 GCF_040187735.1 Comamonas sp. w2-DMI
ACACCTTGATTTGATCGCTATGCAGGACAAGAACTTTGTGGAATCGCTGCGCAAGGGATTGGGGGTACTGACTTGCTTTGACCGTCGGCATACCCGGCTGACGCTGTCAGAGGTAGCCAGGCTCACGCAGTCCACGCCAGCATCCGCCAGACGTTCGCTCAGCACACTGGTACAGCTTGGCTATCTAGAGAGCGACGGCAAACTGTTCTGGATGCAGCCCAAATCGCTGCTGATCGCCTATTCATTTCTGTCATCGCGCCCCATGCCTGCATTGGCCCAGCCACTACTGGATGCACTGTCGGAGCGCACCAGAGAATCCGCTTCGCTTGGTACTTTGTTGGAGGACGATGCCATCATCATTGGTCGTTCGACCGCACGGCGCAGCTTGAGCACGGGCCTAGGAATAGGATCTAGGTTGCCGGTGTACTGCTCTGCGATTGGTCGGATGCTGTTGTCAGGACTCCCCCAACAGGAGGCGCGTGCAAGGCTAGAGATGATCGAGCGGGTGGCACTGACCCCTCATACGGTGACTGACTTGGAGGAGCTGCTAGGTCTGCTTGAAACTTGCCGGCAATCAGGGTGGTCATGCAGCGACGGAGAGCTGGAGCTGGGGGTGCGCTCTATGGCAGCGCCAGTGCGCGACCCTCAAGGCAACACAATTGCTGCTATGAGCATTGCAGTTAGGGCAGAGAGACTCAGCATGAGTGAGTTCAAGGAGACTTTTTTGATACCGCTGAAGCGCGCTCGCAATGAGTTGGAAAAAAAGCTATATCCGCAGGGGTTGTAGTGCTCCACGATGTCCTTGCTGCTACCGCAGCGCAAGCTCAACGGTAGAAGTAGGAACTACGCGCAAGAGCCAACTGAGCAAGGAGTTCTGGCAGAACCATAGTGCTCCTTGATGGCGTCCTCAGCAGTGTCTTCTCCCGGTTAAACAGGAGTTGCATATTGACGCACAGGCTGTTGATTTCCACGCAGAACTGACCCGCCGAGGATGCGGACAAAAACTTGGACTACCAGGAGATGTAATGGATGCCTCCCTGCCTACGGGCAGCTCAAAGGCCGCAGAAGCATAAAGATGAACAGCGTGACCGTTTTGGGAGTGTGCTTGTTCGCTAGACGAGCTGGGCTCTTGAATGGATACGGTATCAAAGTGCCCGTGGCTTGATAGACCAATGTCTTCACAAACATCAGCGAGGTTTCGTCATGCATCGTTGTACTACCCAAAGCGCGGGGCAAATCATCGGTCAGGTGGCCGGCCTGCAGGTCATTGGACTGGACATCGCCAAAAGCGTGTTCCAACTTCACACCGTGGACATGAGCACAGGCGAGATTGTCAACGTGCAGCTAAAGCGGGCCAAGGTTTTAGGGCACTTCGCCAACCGTGCACCTTGCTTGATCGGCATCGAAGCCTGCGGCGGAGCGCACCACTGGGCCCGTGAGTTGACGGCGCAGGGCCATGCCGTGCGGCTGATTCATGCCAAAGCCGTGCGCCCATTCGTGAACGGCAACAAGACCGACGCTACAGATGCACGCGCCATCTGGCTGGCGATCCAGCAGCCGGGTACCAAATTCGTGGGCGTGAAGACGCTGGCGCAACAAGCCACGCTCACCTTGCATCGTCAGCGCGAGATGTTGATGCGGATGAAGATCATGCAGATCAATGCGTTGCGGGGACTACTCTATGAGTTTGGAGCCACCTTAGCGCGAGGCAAGAAGGCGTTGTTGGGCGAGTTGGAACTCGCACTGGAGGCGCTTGCCAACAGCATTCCACAGTATGTCGTCGATAGCCTGCGCGAGCAGGCCCAGCGCATCAAGCAACTGGCGATAGACATTAAGGCCATCGAGGTGAGGCTTGCAGAGGTCCTGCGCATTGACGTGGACATGAAGCGTGTGGCGGCGATACCCGGGGTAGGCCTGCTCTCGGCTACAGCGGCCATCGCCACTATGGGAGAAGCCAAGGCATTCAAGTCGGGGCGCGAATTCTGTGCCTGGCTGGGTCTGGTACCCAAGCAACGAGGCACAGGTGGCCGGGTAAATCTTCTGGGGATCTCCAAACGGGGCGACACCTACCTGCGGACTTTGCTTATTCACGGTGCGCGTGCGGTACTGAGACATGCGAAAGAGCCCGGCCCATGGCTGGAACAGCTTCAAGCCAGGAGGCCAACGAACGTTGTGATCGTGGCACAGGCGGCCAAGATGGCGCGAACGATCTGGGCCGTTACGGCCCGACAGCAGGACTACCAACGAGGCCACCAGAGCACCAGGCCGCTTGGGGCTTGAACGGATAGCAGATCAACCCGAGAAAGGAGGATGTGAACCTTTGAAGGCGATGAGGCAGCAACAAAGCAGCGTGATGTGAAACAGGTCAGACCGGGACGAGCTAAACCTGGATGAACTACCGGACTTCAAAAGTCCGTCCTAGGAGATGAGGCGCTCGTCAGCGGATTACATCGGGGCCAGCGGACAAGGGGCAACCCAGCGTCCACATCACAGGCCGGATACAAGGCAGCAGCCGACTTCTTCACAAAGCATTGCGGGTTACTACTCATGGCTGGGAGGCATCCATACAAGGTAGTTCATGTACTCATACGCAGACAGGATTCGTGCAGTTGAGCTTTATATCAAGCTTGGCTTGCGTGTCAGAGCCACGATTCGCCAGTTGGGATACCCAACCAAGAACGCATTGAAAGGCTGGTATCAGCACTACCTGAAGCATCAGGATTTGCCAGCGAGCCAAGCACCAAGAGCACCGAAATATTCGCTACAGCAAAGACAGGTGGCGGTTGCTCATTACCTCGCCCACGATCGCTGTATTGCCGCCACGATGAGGGTTTTGGGTTACCCGGGTCGAGGAACGTTGACTGCGTGGGTTCGGCAAGACTGCCCTGAGATCAGTAAATCGATGGTCGGCAGGTCTTGGCCGACTACAAAGCCTGATGCCTTGATGTGCGAGGGCGTGGTGCAACTGTGTACCCGTCAATCAACTGCGCAGGAGATAGCGGTCAAGTTTGGGGTATGCAGAGGGACCTTGTACAACTGGAAAAATCAGTTGCTTGGCCCTTGTGCCCCCACCTCGATGAAACACAGTCCAAAGCGATCGCCTGTGTTGGATGCAGCAGCGCTCAGGCGCCAAGTTGAATCATTGCGCCAGGATATTCGGCGACTAAAGATAGAGCGTGAGCTTCTCAAGCAGGCCCATGAAGTCTTAAAAAATGGGGCTGGCATTGATCTGCATAGGCTGGCAAACAAAGATAAGGCTGTGCTGGTTGAAGCGTTGCGCGGTCAGTATGAATTACCAGAACTGCTTTCTCTTGTTGGCCTTGCTAGAAGCTCGTACTTTTACCATCGTGCCCGGCTGAAGCTGGCTGACAAATACTTGGATGTACGCCGAAGCATCACAGAGATCTTCGACAACAACTACCGTTGCTATGGGTACCGCAGGGTGCAGGCATCTCTGCTCAAGGAGTGCACGGGCATCTCAGAGAAGGTGGTTCGTCGGCTGATGAAGCAGGAGGGCTTGATCGTGGCCAAGCCCAAACGCCGCAGATATAACTCCTACCTTGGAGAGATAGGTGCCGCCCCGCAAAACCTCATCAATCGAGACTTCCGTGCCGCTGCGCCCAATGAGAAGTGGCTCACCGACATTACTGAATTCCAGATTCCTGCTGGCAAGGTTTACCTGTCGCCAGTCATTGATTGCTTTGACGGGCTGGTGGTGAGCTGGTCGATTGGGACTCATCCCAACGCACATCTCGTCAACACAATGCTGGATGCGGCCATTGATGCTGTTCAAGGCAGCGAGAGCCGCCCTGTGATTCATTCTGATCGTGGAGCTCACTACCGCTGGCCAGGCTGGCTCTCGAGGGTCCATGATGCAAAGTTGACTCGCTCGATGTCTCGCAAAGGGTGCTCACCAGACAACGCTGCGTGCGAAGGCTTTTTTGGAAGGCTAAAGATGGAGCTGTTCTATCCCAACAACTGGCAATCAACAACGATTGAGCAGTTCATTGAAGCTGTCGATGCGTACATTCGTTGGTACAACGAAAAACGTATCAAGGTATCTCTGGGACTTTTAAGTCCTGTGGAATACCGGCACAAGCTTGGCCTAGCCGCATAAAACCAGTCCAAGTTTTTATCCGCCCCCCCCCCAACACAAGGACTCAGCCCTGCGAAATACAGACTGAGAAACACCTCCTGCTCGGCAGCACGGTAACCGTCCAACTCCTAGAACAGTTCAAATCCAGGGCGAATCGCTGCCACGGCATGAGATCAGGCAAGGGATGTAAAGTGAATTCGGCCCAGACGGCCAGCTTTCCTGATCATTCGATCAAGCTTATGGTGCTCAGGGCCGCGGCAACACATCGCCGCCTAGTCGCCGACAAGGACTGTCTGTTTCTCGACCAACCGCAGCGCGCTCGACAGTCGCCCCGCCTTTAGCAACTCCCGCGTGAGGCTTCGCGCGGCAAGGAGAACATCTCTTTGGCCGAGCCATATTCCGCGATTTTTCCACGCTACATGACCGGCACTTCATCGACAATCGACTCCATCACATTGAAGACGTGGCCGGTGAAGATCAGCATCAAGTCTCGCTCCTTGCACAGCTTGGTAAGCAAGGCCAAGACTTGATTACGCACTGTGGCGTCCAGAGCTGACACGAGTTCGTAGCAGACTGGCAGGCGCGGATTCATGGTCAGTGCGCGCGCAATGACTACACGCTACCGCTAGCCACCTGATACCTGATGCGGAAGTCGCGCCAGGAGGGCTGGATTCATGCCGACCTCTTCCAGCATATCCATGTAGCGGCGGGGCCGTGCGTGCTAAGTGGATCAAGTCGAGCAACATCAAGCTGGATTGCCAGCCTCTGATACAGCATCCCAAGCCCTTCCGGAGAATTTCGAGAGGGCTTTGTTTCATGTCTCTCAATCAAAGGTTTGTGATTGGCCACAGGCCGCCCCCATCGAAGCCACACAATCTTGTCAAACAGGCTTGTCAATATAACTAGATCTCTAATATAATTAAGTACCCCTACTGCTGAAGGCGAGTAATCGCCAGGAGACAACGATGCTGACTCATGAAGAAAACGAATTGCTGTGCCGCGTAGAAGGCGAAGCCCCCATGGGCAAGCTGATGCGCGAACACTGGACCCCGATCTGCCTGATTGAAGAGGTCCGTGAACCGGACGGCACGCCGGTCAAGGCACGCATCCTCGGCGAAGACCTCGTCGTGTTCCGCGACAGCGAAGGTCGCGTCGGCGTGGTTGGCGAGTACTGCCCACATCGCCGCGCCTCGCTGGTCTACGGCCGCAACGAAGACGGCGGCCTGCGCTGCCTGTACCACGGCTGGAAGTTCGACGTGCAAGGCAACGTGCTCGAAATGGTCTCCGAGCCCGCCGCCAGCAGCATGGCCGAAAAGGTCAAACACACTGCCTATCCGACCAAGGAATGGGGCGGCATGGTCTGGGCCTACATGGGTGCTCAGGACGCCATCCCCGAATTCGTCGCTCCAGCCTGGGCACCGACTGCAGACACCCGTGTGAGCATCGGCAAGGTACTGCTGCCATGCAACTGGGCACAGATCCTCGAAGGCGCCATCGATTCCGCACACAGCTCTAGCCTGCACTCGTCGGATTTTGTGCCGGCACGCGTGACCGGCGCCGAAGCCACGGACAATAACTGGCTGCGCCCCTCCACCGACAAGGCTCCCCGCCTGCAAGTCCAGCGCACCGAATATGGTTTCCGCTACGCCGCCCTGCGCCGCCCGATCTTCAATGCCTCCACGCACGACTATGTGCGCTCGACCGTGTTCGTCGCACCCGGCACTGTGCTGATTCCGCCGAACAACCTGTACAACGTCGCCAACGTCAACGTTCCGATGGACGACACCAATACGGTGTTCTACTTCATCGCCTGGGGTGATGCAGCTACCACGCCGGAAACCGAAACCTGGCGCAAGTTCCTGCATACTCAAGTCGGCCCAGACCTTGATGAACGCTACCGTCCTCTGCGCAATCACGAAAACCGCTTCTGGCAAGACCGCCAAGCTATGAAGGCCGGCAACTTCACCGGCATCACCGGCTTCCCGAACCAGGACATCGCCATGTGGGTCACGATGGGCCCCATCGCCAACCGCTCGGACGAACGCCTGGGTGCCAGCGATCTCGCCATTGTCGAGTTCCGTCGTCGCATGCTCGATGCCATCGCCGAATACAAGCAGGACGGCAAGGCCATCGGCACCGGTGCCAAGACAATCCCTGGCACGATCTGCTCATACCAGGCTGTGGTGCCGAAGGAAACCGACTGGCGTGAATACCAGGTCCGCTACGTGAGCGCCAAGCATGCCGTGTCGGACGAACAAGCCGCCGAGGCCGCGACCGACTACCAGGTCAAGCAGTAATCAACGGATGGAACTGGCCATGGAACAGCGCCGTTTACGGATCGGGGTTGCAGGACTGGGGCGGGCATTCTCGCTGATGCTGCCCACCTTCCTTCAGGACCCCAGGGTCCAGCTCGTTGCCGCGTGTGACCCGCGCGAGGAAGCTCGGCAGCAGTTCGCTGCCGACTTCAACGCAAGGACTTACACAGACGTGCAGGACCTGGCCGAAGATCCGAATGTGGAAGCCATCTACGTGGCCAGCCCGCACCAGTTCCACGCCCAACACACCGAGATTGCCGCAGCCAGGGGCAAGCATGTGCTGGTCGAGAAACCGATGGCGCTCAACGCGGCTGACTGTGATCGCATGATCGCGGCCTGCCGCGCCGCGAACGTGCATCTGATCGTCGGGCACTGCCACAGTTTCGATACGCCGTACCGGCGCACGCGCGAGCTAATCCGCTCGGGCGATTTCGGTGCGGTGAAGATGATCCAAGCTTTCAACTACACCGATTACCTGTATCGTCCGCGCCGGCCCGAAGAACTGATGACGGCCGAAGGCGGTGGTGCCGTCTTCAGCCAGGCTGCGCACCAGGTCGATATCGTGCGAATGCTCGCGAGCTCGCGTGCCACGCGCTTGCGCGCAAGCGTCGGTCGCTGGGATCCGCTGCGCCCGACCGAAGGCGCCTATTCCGCCCTGATCTGGTTCGAGAACGGCGCCTATGCCTCGCTCTCGTACAACGGCTACGGTCACTTCAACAGTGACGAGTGGACTGGCTGGATCGGTGAAATGGGCGATCACCTGAATCCGGATGCCTACGGGAGTGCGCGCAAGCGTCTGGCCACCATTGCCTCGGCAGAGGACGAAGCCAAGCTCAAGGCTGCCGGTACGTACGGTGGTGCCGCCTACAAGCAGCCCTCGTGGGCAGCAGAAGAGCCGGCACGCAGTCATCAGCATTTCGGCCCGGTGATCGTGTCCTGCGAACGTGCCGACCTGCGCCCCCTACCCGATTCCGTCGTCGTGTACGGCGACAAGCAGCGCGAAACGCTTGCGCTTTCGCGCCCGACCGTGCCGCGCGCCGAGGTGATCGACGAACTATACGATGCCGTCATCCTGGGCCAAGCCCCCCTGCATGATGGGGAGTGGGCAAAAGGCACGCTGGAAATCTGCATCGCGATTCTGAAGTCGAGCGAAACGGGTACGGACGTACTGCTCTGACAGCAGGCTCCAGGAAAGAAAAAACCTCGCAATGCGAGGTTTTTTCTTTCCTGGAGCCTGCTCAACAGTTTTCGCACTCCTCGCCGCGAGCGGCAATCAGGTGCCCCATTTCCCGAGTAGAAGGAATCCGCAGCAGCGAGTCATGTGCCTTCTCGGCTTCGTCGCATGCCATGTTCTCGATGATCGTGAGCAGCACCTTGCGCGCGATGTCGATCTCCGAGCCTTTCAGGCCCTTGACGCTGATCTCATTCACTTCTTCGGCCAATGGAACCAGCTTGCTTTCCAGGCTGCGACCGCGAGGCGTGAGATACACATGAGTATTCTTGCGGTTGCCGGGCGCATAGCGGCGTTCGACGTATCCCAGCTTCTCCATCGCCGACACCGCACTGAAAGTGGTCGGCGTGGTGGTACCAGCCTCGTCGCTGAGTTCCTTCTGCGTCAGTCCATCGGTGACCCACAGAATGCGCAGAAACGCCCAGTGACCGAAAGAAACTTCATACTGAGCCAGGCGCATCTGCAGCCCCCGAACCATCGCCCGGCCTGCATCCTTCACCAGGTGAGCGAGACGATCATCCGGTACGGCCTCGCGCCAATGCCGCAAGATAGGGTTCTCTTTGGAATCCGGTGCCTTGCTGGGAGAGGGTCTGGCTGTCATGCTTTCTCCTTCGCGGCCATCGTCAGAATGCTTGAAATCATAGTGCCTTCACAAGTGCACGGACCGCTTCCCCGGTTCTGCACTCATGCTTTGTCAATTCAAAAGGTATGCCAACCACACCGATACGAACAAGCCGAGCACCACGGTATCGGTACGGATACCTTGCGCCATCGCAGGGCGAGTGCATTGTAGACGTGATGCTGCGGCTAACGGAAAAGCAGACTGTACATACAAAACGCCGCGCACTTGGTCGACCAAGTGCGCGGCAATATCCGCAGCAGCTGATGAGATCAGATCTTGAAGCTCTCCAGGCTGGCCGGGTGGAACAGCTCAGCAGGCTGGAGGCGGCGGCTCGACAGTCCTTCGGCATGGTGCTGCGCGAGGAAACGGTCAACCACATGGGCATTCTCGGCAAAACCATACGACCAGAAATCCTGGCCCATCAGGCGGCGCGCATTGCGCAGTTGGTCCTCGATGAACGGAAGCGTGACCTTGGTAGCCGAAGTGTCGCTCAGGCGCGTCAGTGCCACCGCCTTGGAATGCTCGAAGGCCTTGACCAGTGCGCCGGGCAGCCAGGGATGCTGCTCTGCCAGGGTCTTGCGCACGCCTAGCGTGTGCATGATCGGGAACAGCTTGCGACGCTCATACCATTCGGCCGCAGCCTTCTGCGGGTCCTCGAACAGGTACTTGACCTGCGGGTGACCGCGGTCGAAGCACGACGGGGCACGCGGCCCGATCACGCCATCGATTTCGCCATCGGCCAGCAGGTTCGAGATGGTACGGCCTTCCGGCGCATTCACCAGCGACACACCTTCGGGCAGCTTCAGCGAGATCTTCTCGATGCGGGTCGGATCTTCGTAGCCGCCGCGCACCCACTGGATGTCGGAGGCCTTCACGCCGTACTCCTCTTCCAGGAACATGCGCACCCACACATTGGCGGTCAGCTGGTATTCGGGCACGCCGATGCGCTTGCCCTTGAGGTCGGCCGGGCTGTTGATGCCGCGATCGGCACGCACGTAGACCGAGCTGTGGCGGAATGCCCGCGAAGGGAACACCGGCACGGCAATGTACGGCGAGGTGCCGGCTGCGGTCTTCACCGAGTAGCTGCTGAGCGACAGCTCGCAGATGTCGTAGTCGGCGGTGCGGAACGCACGGAAGAAGATTTCTTCCGGATCCTGCAGCATGAACACCGGGTCCACACCGTCGATCTGGACGTCGCCGTCGATCAGCGGACGCATCCGGTCGTAATTGCCCACCGCGATGGACAGTTGAAGCTTGCTCATGTTGATTCCTTTGTGACGATCATAATCGATTCGGAGCGCATTGTCATGCGCCTGTTTGTGACGCCTGCTGGCGTGGCACGCCAAAGAAGACGGCAAGGCCTCCGATGAAGACCAGCGCAGCCACCAGCAAAATGCCAGCCGAGAAACTGCCGGTAGCGCTTTTCACCCAACCCAGGACGATGGGCGCAAAAAAAAGCTCCGACCTGCCCCAGACTGCTGATGACGCCAATCCCGCCTGCTGCAGCCTCACCCGTGAGATAGTTCGGCGGAATGGTCCAGACAATAGCCGCCGCAGCGAAATAGCTCACCGAAACCAGGCTCAGGCATACAATCGCAGCCACCGGGCTTTCTGTAAACAACGTCAGCATCAACGCGCCAATGGCACCAGCGGTGGTCGACAGGGCGAAATGCCAGCGGCGCTCCAATCGCAGGTCGGAGCTGCGGGCAATAAACAGCATGGCAACGGCACCGACCAAGTAAGGCAGAGCCGACAGAAAGCCGATGTGCAGCATGTTGGAAACGCCCGTCTGCTTAATGATGGTGGGCGTCCAGTAGTTCAGGATCGTGCCGCAAATGGGTACCGTGGCCCAGCCTGCAGCAATCACATAGACGCGCGGATCACGCAAAGCGGCCATCAGGCTGCTCGGAGCGTTCTCCGGCTTCTGGCGGTTCTCTTCTTCCAGGGCGTTCAGGACGATGAGCTTTTCCTGATTGGTCAGCCACTTCGCATCCTGTGGTTTGTCGGTCAGGTAGAACCAAGCCACAATGCCCGCGACCACGGCCGGCAGGCCTTCTAAGAACAGCAGCCACTGCCAGTTGCGAAAGCCCCAGACTTCATGGAAGTTCTCGAGGATCAGACCCGACAGCGGACCGCCGATGATGCCGGCCACAGCAATCGCCAGCAGGAACCGCGACGTGATGCGGGCGCGGAGCTTGGCGGGATACCAGAACGAGAGATAAAGAATGATGCCGGGCCAAAAGCCTGCTTCCGCCGCGCCAAGCAGCGTCCGGGCCAGATAGAACTGCCACGGGGCGTTCATGAATGCCATGGCAGTAGAAATCCCCCCCCCACAAAAGCATGATCCGCGTGATGGTCTTGCGTGCGCCGATGCGCCTGAGCAGCAGCGTGCTCGGCACCTCCAGCAGGATGTAGCCAATGAAGAACAGACTCACGCCCAGACCGTAAGCGGCATCGCTCAGACCAAGATCGTGCTTCAGATGCAACTGCGCAAAGCTGATATTGACGCGATCAAGATAGTTGAGCACCCAGCAGAAGAACAGAAAGCTCATCAGCCTGAGAGTGATCTTGCGATAGGTTGTCTCGACGGTTGCCGGGTCGGAAGTTTGATGCGGAAGCGCACCCACGTAGTTCAACGTGGAATCTGTCATTTCGGAGTCTCTTGGAGGCGTTTTGTCTGCTGCCGGCTTGAGCTGGCGGAGCAGCGAACACGTCTGAGTTCGCTTTACCGGCCGCCGCAATCAAGCCTTTATTGCTAGAAATCTATTCATTAGATATCTATTTATTAGATTACGAGGCTTCGAGAGTAGCGACAAGCAGGGTTTTCCCCTGGCGCGAAACCGTGCGCAAGTCAACTACTCCGCTTGCATAATTAGATCTCTAATAATAGAATTGCAAATATTGTCGAGCAAGTAAAGGAAGACAGGCATGACCACCCAGGAAAGCGGCTTTCTGCGTCTGAAGATCGCGGAGAAGGAAAAGATTGCACGCGACATCTGGCGCTTTGAACTTACCCATCCAGAGGGCGCGCCGCTGCCCCCGTTCGAGGCTGGCTCGAATCTGACGCTGGTGGCCCCCAACGGCATGCGCCGCAGCTATTCGCTCTGCAACGACTCGCAAGAGCGCAATCGCTATGTCATCGCCGTGAAGCGCGACAGCAATGGCCGTGGCGGCTCGATGAGTCTGGTCGACGACACATCCGCAGGGGATTCGATCGAAGCCTCTCTGCCGCGCAACGAATTTCCGCTTGATGAACGCGCCAAGTCGTTCATTCTCGTGGCTGGCGGCATCGGCATCACGCCCATGCTGTCCATGGCACGCCAGTTGAAGGCGGAAGGCCTGCGGGACTTCAAATTGTATTATCTGGCTCGGGATCCAGAGGGCACGGCCTTTCTCGACGAGCTCAGCAGCGACGAATGGCGCTCGTTGGTGAAGATCCACCACAGTTTCGGCGACCCGGCGAAAGCATTCGACTTCTGGGCCTTATTCGAGCGTCCCAAGGCTGCACATGTCTATTGCTGCGGACCGCAGTCGCTGATGGATACCGTTCAGGACATGACAGGCCACTGGCCGTCCGGCACCGTTCACTTTGAAAGTTTCGGCGCCGGCAATGCCAACACAAAGGAAAACACGCCATTCACGGTGCAGCTTAAGCGCACCGGCACCTCATTGGAAATTCCGAGCGACCGCTCGATTCTGGACGTTCTGCGTGCCTCGAACGTGCGCGTGGCAAGCTCCTGCGAAAGCGGTACCTGCGGCTCCTGCCGGGTAGGATTGTGCTCGGGCGAAGCGGACCACCGGGATCTCGTGCTACGGGACGATGAAAAGGATGCACAGATTATGGTCTGCGTATCGCGTGCAAAATCTGCGGAATTGGTACTGGACCTCTGAGCCACCAGCCACTTCGGTTGGCACGGCCAGGCATTGGCCTACCAACATAACAAGGGACATTGAACATGGATGAGCAGACTTCTACCTCAGCCACCAGGGCTCGGGATGCCAGTGCACCCACGCCGGTCGACGACAACAGTCTCGCCTGGACCGATGCACGCTTACTGGGATTTACGCCCATGGATGATGTGCATGAGGAGTTCTACGCGACTGCGCTGAAACTGGTGACCTGCACGGAGAAGAATGCCGCCCAGGCCATCGAACAGTTCGAGCAGCATGCCATCAGCCATTTCGAGCAGGAAGATGAATGGATGCGCACCACGAACTTCCCTCCTCGGGACTGCCATCTCGACGAGCATGCAGCAGTGCTGAAGTCGGTCCGCGAGGTCAAGGAAGCTGTTGCACAAGGACAAGCCGGCGCCGACATAGTCCAGGATATCGGCATGGCCCTCTTCCAGTGGTTCCCAGGTCATGCAGACTATCTGGATTCCGCACTGGCCGCCTGGATGACCAAGCTGAATATGGGCGGCAAGCCCATCGTGTTGCGACGCAAGCTTTGACAGTGCTCCAAGGAGCATCCGAGACACCCCTCTCCCCAAGCCAAGACCCAGATATCCCCACCAGAACGCGGGATCCATGCTCTATTTGATCCCAGGTTTTGATGGTGCAATCTTTTACCTTGAATGGAAGGAAGCACTATGGGCCAGGTTCTGCACGGGAGCGCCACAACGGCAGAGGCAGTCCGTCGAGCAATACAAAATAGTCAAGAGAGCCTGAGAGCGCTTTCTGCGCGCTATGGCATCAATCAGAAGACGGTGGCGAAGTGGAAGAAGCGGGCCTCGGTCACCGATCTACCAACAGGGCCGAGGCGGCCGCGCTCCACCGTTTTATCCGTTGAGGATGAGGCTGCGATCGTCGCCTTTCGCAGGCATACCTAGCTGCCACTGGACGACTGCCTTTATGCACTGCAACCGACCATCCCGTATCTGACGGCTCCTCGCTGCATCGATGTCTGCAGCGTCATGGCATCTCGCGGCTACCAGAGGTGGGTGGCGGCAAGCCTGCCAAGAAGAAGTTCAAGATCTACCCCATCGGCTACTTTCACGTCGACATTGCCGAGGTGCAAACAGCCGAAGGCAAGCTCTATCTGTTTGTGGCCAATGACCGAACTCCATGCCAAGGCCGGCAAGATGATTGCTGCACAGTTCTTGCGCAATCTGATCAAGGTAGTGCCATACGCCCTCCATACGGTACTGACCGATAACGGTATCCAGTTTGCGAACCGTGCCTGCGATCGGTACGCTGGCGATCACATTTTTGGCCGCGTCTGCACTGAACATGGCATTGGACATCGCCTCACCAAGATTAAGCATCCCTGGACTAATGGCCAGGTTGAGCGAATGAATCGGACCATCAAAGAAGCTACCGTCAAACGCTTCCATTACGACGATCACGAGCAGCTACGACAGCATCTGGCGGACTTCATCGATGCCTACAACTTCGGCCGAAGACTCAAGACGCTCAAGGGCTTGACCCCGTATGAATTCATTTGCAAGCAGTGGACATCCGAGCCCAAACGCTTCAGGATTGATCCAATCCATCAAATGCCGGGACTAAACAACTAGGACGTGTCATCTAATACGATAGTTGCTACGTTATCAGTAGCGTCATTCGTAGACATGCACTGACCAATGCCCAATGGGAGCAAATCAAAAGCCTACTTCTTGGCAGGGCCGGGCATGTGGGCGCTCCTGCCAAAAATAGCCGTCTCCTTGTTGACGCTGTGCTGTATCGCTATCGCTGCGGTATTGCTTGGCGCGATCTGCCCCAGCGCTTTGGCGACTTTCGAGTCGTTCACCTGCGCCACATGCGCTGGAGCCGCTCGGGCGTGTGGCTGCGGGTGTTTGAAGCACTCAGTGCGCTGCCTGATAACGAGTACGCCATGATCGATGCAACCATCGTGCGTGCCCATCAGCACAGCGCGGGTGCAAAAAGGGGGCAAAGCCAAGCCATCGGTCGCAGCCGAGGAGGTTTGAGCACCAAGATCCATGCCACCGTTGACGCTCTTGGCAACCCCACTGGTTTCCATCTCACAGCAGGGCAGGCATCGGATTTGGAAGGTGCAGATGTCTGGCTTGCGCGCACCGACGCGCAAGCCGTGATTGCCGACAAAGCGTATGACGCCCATGAACGCGTGGTTGAACCACTGCTGCGCCAGGGCAAGCAGGTTGTCATTCCCAGTATTCGGACGTGCAAAACTCAGCGCGGGTATGACCGCCATGTCTACCAAGAGCGGCATCTCATTGAGAACTTCTCTGCGCGGTTGAAGCAGTACAGGGGCATTGCCACGCGTTATGACAAAACGGCAGCGGCATTCTTGGGAGGGATCCACCTTGCGGCCGCTGTCGTCTGGCTCAATTGATGACGAGCCCTAGGGATATCACCGACCAAAAATCACGCTAGCCCTCTAATAATAATTTTAGACGTCTAATAAAATAGAGGTGAGGCATGTCAATGAAGAGAAGCAGTTGCGACGCAGAGAACAAGATTTTGTGCGCCGCAGCCGAAGCTGCCTCCACCATCTAGAAGAGGTGGCCAAGCCCGACTTCGCATCAATCTGCGTCGCCCGCATGCCGACATCGTTGCTGCTGGCTGCAAATGTGCATGTCATTTTTTAAACAGGAATTGTGCGGACATCTTAATGCCGGTACATGAGCGGATGGCGTCGGTGCCGTAAGAAATCACAAAAATCAGGAGACATGTCATGACAAGAGGAACTTTCTTGAAAATATCGGCTGCAATTGCCCTCCAGGCGTTGTCAATCTTTGCCTATGCTGATAGCGATTTCCCGAACAAGCCCGTAAAGCTGGTCATACCCTACGCTCCAGGGGGACTGCCGGACACCGTGGCCCGGGTTCTAGCCGAGAAAATGCAGGCAGACCTCAAGCAGCCGGTAATTGTCGAAAACAAGCCCGGCGGCGGCGGCGGCGTCGCCGTCACGGCCATCAAGCAATACCCTGCTGATGGTCATACCCTCCTGGTTACGGACGGCCCTCTGCTAGCGGTTTCTCCGATCATTATCAAGAACCTCAAGTACGATGCCCAGAGAGATCTGGATCCCGTTTCCCTGGTCGGTGTGGCCCCTCTGCTCCTGGTAACGAACTCTTCCGCCCCCTTCAAGAACATGCAGGATTTCATTCAATATGCGAAAGAGCATCCTGGCGAGTTGAATTACGGGTCTTCCGGAATCGGTTCAATCCACCACCTGACGGCAGAGGCCATGGCCCATTCGCTGGGCATCAATGTCAAGCATGTCCCATTCAAGGGTAGCTCCGCCTCCATTCCGGCACTGATCGGCAACCAAGTCGACATAACATTCGCCTCCCCCCCCGAACCTGACGGGCTTCGTCCAAAGTGGCAAGGCCAGAATACTGGCGACCAACACCTTGGCTCGCAGCAAGGCCAATCCGGACATTCCTGCCATTTCCGAGTACGCCAAGAACTTCGACTTTGGCTTTACCGTGGTCATGCTGGCCAAGAAAGGAACGCCTGAGGCGTATCGGAACAGGATCAGCGATTCGGTCAAGAAAGCCGTCAACGATCCCGAAGTGAAGAGCAAACTGGAAAAAGCAGGAGTCGACTCCATTGCTGGAGGTCCTGCCGAGTTGGCGGCAAAGCTCGCATCTGAAAATAGCCGGGTCATTGCAGCGGCCAAGCTGGCCAACCTGAAACCGGAATAGAACCGGAAGCCTATTGCGACGACCTCGCAAACGCGGCTGTCGGGCCTGCTCAGGCTCATTCCGACCACCGCCGAGGGACGGGATCCGAGCGTGGCGACCAAGAGCATCTATGGCTTCTGGGCCACCAGGGATTTGCCTGCGGCGGAATTCGCCCATCTGAGCGATGCCCTGCGCAAAGTCACCGAACTGCCCGACGTAAAGCAGCGCCTGGAAACGCTGGGCGTGCTGCCGACCAGGGAGTCCCCAACAACCTTTGCCCAGAACATCGAAGAAGAGCTCAAACAAACTCGTGCGGTGCTGACACGGGCAGAAGTCCAACCAGAGTGATGAGCTAACAGCCACTCATGCGGATGCTGGAAGGTTGCGCGTAGGGCTGCCCGTAAAGAATTAAGCGCATTGTGAAGAAGAGGAATTGGGGCAAAGGCCCCAAACAAAATGAAGGAGGCACCAATGATCGGACTAGCCAAGCATGCTGTGGCATGCGCTGTGTTGCTCAACGTTTGCGGAGCTGCAAACGCGCAAGGAAATGTCACCATTTATGGACGCATGGACTCCGGCGTCGACTCGCCCCGCTCGGGCGGCTCCAGCATCAGTCGCGTGTATTCGGGCGGCAGTGCTGGTAGTAACCTAGGTTTCCGAGGTGTAGAGAACCTGGGAGGAGGGCTCTCCGCCGTTTTTCGCCTAGAGCAAGGCTTCTATCTCGATGAAGGTACATTGGCCCAAGGCGGCCGTGCGTTCGGGCGCGAAGCATCGGTTGGCCTCAGCGATACAAGGCTCGGTACCGTGCAGATGGGGCGCATTCCTACGCCCTACTATTCAGTACAGGGTAATGTGGATGCCTTCATCTGGGAGGGGGCGGGCGGGCTGCTGTCGCTCACCCGAAACATCAACACAACAACGCAGCGTCAGGTGTTGCCGATGGGGATAGCGGCGCGCCAGGACAACGCCATCAGTTATGTATCCCCACGTTGGGGTGGCCTTGAGGTGCGCGGGCAGTATTCCTTTGGCGAGAAGTCCGCGACGATCGGTCGCGGTTACGGAGTATCTGCACGCTATCAGGTTGATAGCTTTGACCTCAATGCTGGCTTCCAACAGCAGGATGGCGCGGACAACGCTGCTTCAGGCAAGGTCTCGGCAATGGTGCTTGGGGGGTCCTATGATGCCCGCTTCGCCAAGTTTTTCTTCGGTACGACGGTTGAAAAGAACTCCTGCAGCACCTGCACCGGCACCATCGCCCGAATGCCTGGGACTTCAAGGAGCGAGTTCAGGCTGACCAACGTTGGCGTACGCGTGCCATTCGGGCCGTTCACCGCCATTGCCCAGTTCACTCGAGTTAACGACCGTTCCGACTACACGACCTCGACTGGCAATCGCGATGCCAATTGGATTGCCCTTGGCGGTGACTATGACCTGTCTAAGCGAACGCGTCTCTACTTTGGCGCCGCACGGATTACCAACAAGAACGGATCGCAGTATGTACTGGGCACCGGAACTGCTCAAGCTCCAGCAACTTTAGTCGGCTCGGCGAACGGAAGCTCGCGCAATATCTACATGGGAGTCCGGCACAACTTCTGAGGGCCGCCCTAGGCGCAACAAAGCATCCTTTCAATGCTTTGTTGCGCCTAGAGGTGCGCCGTCCTGCACAGGGCATCCCGCCTCCTTAGCATGGCAAGAACAGGCGTGATGCCGATCCCTCCGGCCACCAACACGCTATGGGAGGCAGTCTCGACCAGGGGGAAATGATTGTGCTGTCCGCTAATCTGGATGACGTCCCCGACCCTCAGCTTTTGATGGACAAAGCGTGAACCGCCACGACTGGCTGGGTCCAGGGACACCGCCACCACATAGCGACGGCGTTCGCCGCCTGCGAGAACGCCAAGGTGACGCACATCAAAAAGACCAACGGCTATGAAGAGGATGGTCATTACCGTGTCGAATTCACGTACGACATCGAGCTCAAGGACCCCGACACCTTGAAGCGCATGCGCCAGACCTACCAGGAGGAGCGTGACCGCGTGAAAGCCTGGGAGGATGCCGGAAAGGCCGACCAGCAGCAAATCGCAACGCTCAAGACTGAGATCCTGGCGTTACGCAAGGAACACAACAGCAGCGCCCCCCCGTCGCGAAGACTTCAACTTCAACAATCCACCGGGAATGGGTTTCCTGGAAGAAGACGCATATCGGAAAGCGCTGATCCAGTGGGAAAACGAGCATCCGCTGCCAAGCAGCCTGCGCCAGAAGATGCAGGCGCTCGATGCGATGGAGCAGGAAGCACGGCAAAAGCAAGAGCGCGACCAGCCCACGAACACCATCTACAACAAGGTGACAGACAGCGTCTGGTCCATGTACGTTGCAGGATGCCCGAATGGAGGCTCCACCAAGTTTTTGTATCCTGCGCTGCTTCAGATCCGCAACGATGCCGCCAAGGCACAGGACGTCCTGTACTGGCTGCAAGATCAGCAGCTTCAGATGAAGGGCAAGATCACCATGCGCAAGACTGAGAACGGTTGGCGAGCACTCAGCGAGGGCTGAGCCCTAAAGCACACCCGTTATGGATGCCCAGCGCCTAGTGCGCTGGGCATCCATGAATACACTTCTTTTTTTTTTATATTAACGTGTGGCATGTGCGGAAACAGGTTCGCGCAACTGTCGATATACCTCTGCCACTAACAGATTCGCCAAGCCCTTGAACACCTTTTCATGTCGCAAAGCTTGATCGACCATACTGTAATGACTCTCTAAAGCGTCCACCACTGCATTATTGAGTTTGGTTTCGTATGCGCCATTAGCAAATGGCATCCACCGTATCGTTGGCCTGCGCTTGCTCCTGAAGGGATGGGTCATCAACCATCTTGCCGATCAACATGGTGATGTAGCCCTTGAAATCGGCATCTGAAAGGTTTCCCGAGAACACTTCGTTCATCTTTTGATGATGACGGAGAGTCGGTCTTCCGGGTCTTCCCAGGCTTGCCCCCGCCCGTGCCTATGGACTTCATCGGTTCGCCCGTGCCGGATTCCAGCCGCCGGGCAATCGGCATATGCCCGAGGCTTCCTGCCTCCTCGGTTGCGCACAATCGGTCCTCGAATTGTTGAATCACGAGCAAAACTGAGCCAGGCGTCACGTCCAAAACTGAGCCACTAAGTTGACGAAGAAATGGACTGTTCGGATGTGGATAAGTCTACTGCGTGATCTGTCTGGGGTGCTCCTTTGGCCGTTTTGGTTCGTGTGGCTCTGATGATCGAAGACGGTTGTGCAGTCGAGTGCCTGAAGCGCCAGCTCTGGTTGCCGGTTTCGACGATGTGGCAGTGATGGGTGAGTCGGTCGAGTAGCGCGGTGGTCATCTTGGCGTCGCCGAACACGCTGGCCCACTCCGAGAACGACAGGTTGGTGGTGACGACCACGCTGGTGCGCTCGTACAGCTTGGACAGCAGGTGGAACAGCAAGGCCCCACCGGCTTGACTGAAGGGCAAATAGCCCATCTCGTCGAGGATGACGAGATCCACGTACATGAGCCGATGTGCCAGTTGCCCGGCCTTACCTTGAGCTTTCTCGGCCTCCAGCAGATTGACCAGCTCGACGGTCGAGAAGAAGCGCACCCGCTTACCATGTGCACGGATGGCATGAACGCCCAGGCTTGTGGCAAGGTGTGTTTTGCCCGTGCCAGGGCCGCCCACGAAGACCACGTTGTGGGCTGAGTCGATGAACTTGAACTCGTGCAGCTGACGCACCAGCGCCTCGTCCACCTGCGCCTGATCAAAGGCAAAGCCAGCCAGGTCGCGGTGGTGCGGGAATCGGGCCGCCCGCATCTGGTAGGCCATGGAGCGCACTTCCCGATGTGCACCCTCGGCCTTGATGAGCTGATGCAGCAGGGCTTCGTGGTCGAGCGATTTGAGCCGGGCGATGCCCAGCAGTTCCGGCCAGGCACTGGCCATGCCGTGCAGGCTCAAGCCCTTGAGGCTTGCTGCGATGTCATTGGACATGGTCATCCTCCTGGGACTGGCGCAGGCTGTCGTAGCGCGACACGTCGGCCTGAGGCGGCTCGTGCAGCGTCAGTGAAGGCAAGGCTGCTTCAGGCAGGCTTTGCACGGCTTGGGGCTCCTTGAGCCTGGCCAGCACGTTGAGCACATGGTCTGCGCTCACGCGGCCCGATTGCAGCGCCAACTCCACGGCCACCAGCACGTCATCGAGCCCGTGCAGGGTGATGGCCATGAGCACCTGGGCCATCACCCGGTCGCCGCCAGGGTGGCGAAGCAGGTGCGCTTGCAGATGCTGCAAGGGCTCGGGCATGGTCTTGAAGGGGGCGCCGTTGCGCAAAGCGCCGGGCTTGCGTTCGAGCAAGCTGACGTAGTGCCGCCAGTCGTACAAGGTCTGGCCACGCTCGAAGCTGCGCGGCAGGCTCACCGGCTGTTCTGGCGATTCCGAGTTGGCACCGACCACCACCAGGCGATCGGGATAAGCCCGCACGCTGACACTGGTGTGGGCCCACACGCATGGCACGCTGTAGCGATTGCGCTGGTAGTGGATCAGCGAGGTGGCTGTGACCCTGGCCATCTGCTCGACATAGCCATCAAATGGCGCAGGGTTGGGCATCAGGTGCGTCTGCTCTTGCTGCCAGACGTCGGCGATCGTCAGCTCTGGCCACTCGGGGTGAGGCAGCTCATGCCAGGCGTCCAGGCAAGCCTGGTGCAGCCACGCATTGAGGCTCTCCAGGTCGGGCCAGCGGCGTTCCGCTGCCTCCATCCAGATGCCACGACGGCGATCCTGCACGTTCTTCTCGACGATACCCTTCTCCCAGCCAGCGGCGCGGTTGCAGAACTCTGGCTCGAACAGGTAGTGACCCGTCATGGCCTCGAAGCGCGCATTGACGGTGCGGCTCTTGCCCTGACCAACCTTGTCGACGGCGGTCTTCATGTTGTCGTAGATGCCCCGGCGCGGCACGCCACCAAAAGCCGCAAAGGCTCGGGCATGGGCGTCGAACAACATCTCGTGGGCCTGGCTGAAATAGGCGGTGAGCATGAAGGCCCGACTGGCCGCCAGCTTGGTGTGCGAAGCCTCCAGGCGTTTGCGCAGGCCGCCCACGAACAGGTACTCGCAGCTCCAGTCGAACTGGAAGGCCTCGCCCATCTCGAAACTCATGGGTACGAAGGCCATTCGGGTTGGCGCGTCGGACTGTGCCTGCTGCCAGCGCTTGGCGAACTCATAGACCGGGCCTCGGCTGCCAGGGTAGCCCACGGCCTGCAGTGCCCGGAACATGGCCTTGATGCCACGGCGCTCGCGCTTGTTGCGGTGGCTGTCGGCCTTTAGCCAGGTGGCCAGCTGTTCCTTGTAGGGATCGAGAACGCTGGGAAGAGAGGCCCGCTTGGGGTAGCGGGGCTCGACCATCTCGTCGGCCTCGAGCCACTTGGCGGCTGTATTGCGGGAGATGCCCAGCCTTCGGCTGGCTTCGCGCACGCTCAGGTGGTCACGGTGGACCATGCGGCGCAATTTGCTCAATGTGCTCACGTTGATCACTCCTGCACCCCACTGCTGCAAAAAACAGCAGGGTAGGTGGATAACGTGGCTCAAAATTGGGCGTGACGGATGCCCTTTAGTGGCTCAGTTTTGCTCGTGATTCAACACCTTGTCTTGCTCTAGGGGAGGAAAGGCCGTACGCAAGGCTTTCAGATTCAACGTGTCTCCATCGCAGGCAATCCCTGCCCGCTTGGTGATTTCTCGCTCAGGCACCCCATCAGCGTTATTGATCACGTGATGAGCTTCAATCCAGCACTGACCATCTTCTGTGCGCGAGATGATCACGCCATTGAAGTAGGCGTGCTCCACCGTCAAGGTAGGCACATCCGCCTGTTTTCGGCTGGTGGTCTCGCCGAGCCTGAACAAGATTTCACGCTGCTCCGGCTGAGGGATAGACCCCCCATTTGCCCAAGCAGTGGTGGTCATCACTGCTGCAACTGCAAGCAAGATGGATTTGGTTTTCATAGACGACTCCTGTATTGGTGCCTTGCATCAGGCGATGTTTCGATCTCTATCAGGCCGCGCAGGCGGATCTGTGTAGTGGTTCTTCAGCACCCAACGCGCCATAGGTAACTCGATAGCGATCAAGCAACTCGGCCTGCTGGGTATTGCGGAAGCGCAAGTTGTCGAGGCTCTTCTTCAAATGCTGCAATTCAACGGATAGATCATTGACCCGTGCCGCAAGACGGTTTCGATCCTTGACCTGCATAGCCAGCTTCTCGGGGTCCCCTACCCTGTCGAAAAGTCGGACGACCAGGTACATCTCGCGAGCAACATCTGCTTCATGGCGCATGCTCACCAGACGCTCAACCTGGCTGTAGTAGTTGCTGTCCTGATATGGGCCGCGAACCAGCTTGAGGTGGCCGCGAGCATTCACCTCTATCAAACCCCACTTGTCCGGGAGCTCATCGACCTGGATCAGCCCTGCAGGGGCCATGTAGTACCGCCAATTCCCAACCCCACCGGTATGGCGATGTTGCTTCGCTTTGTCAGCAAAGAAATCGGCGCGGGAGGTCTTGCACTCCACCATCACCGTGCCGTCGCGCACGGCCTGGCCATAGAAGCAGAAGCCAAGGGCATCAGGTATCTCACCGGTCTTGCCAGTGCTGCATTCGTCCACAGCCACTTGGCAGCCGTGACCACCACGCGATTGCGGACGCTTCAGCCACTTCACAGCGAGTTTGCACAGATCTGCGTGGTTCACTTCGGAGCCTGTTCAACCCAGGTGCCGTTCTGTTTGCGCATCGCGATTTCCTCCATGGCAAGTTCCAGCAGCTCAACCAGAAATGCGGCATTCGGATTGCCTTCGTGACGGGCCTTCTTGGGTTCGTTCTTCACGGCCCACAGGTAGTTGAGGAACCCTTGGGATTCATCGCGGAAGATAAAAAACCGTCCGGTGGCCAGACGCCACACGGCCAAGGTCAGTCGAGGAGCGTAGTAAGCAGAGACGATCCACTGCTTCAATGTTTTTTTCATGCTTTTGGAATGGAGGCTTGGTGCCAGTAAATAGCGGAGTCAGGGCCAAGAGCCGTGAGAAGCTGCCCTTCAGCCACGGTGTAATGACCATGGCTGAAGTGCTCGGGGTACATGGGTTGGAGGACAAACCCAGCATGCGAGGTTTCGTCATGGAGTACCAGACACGGGATTCGTCCGGCCAGGACATGGAGTGCATAGAGCTCACCTTTTCGGGCGCACTCAAGCAGGTTAGTGATGCGGCCTTGCGCTTCGAGGTCCTCGATCAGCGGGTGGCCGATCTTGATCGACCGGTATGTGTTTTCACGCTTCTCGAATGCAATTGGCACTGCACCGGGCGGATGGAAAATCCGGCTCAATACTGAATTCGTCATTTGACAATCTGAATGCGTGGGTGGATCGAGGGGGTCGCCAGCAGCGTGGCGGAAGACCCAGGCTGGCAATTCGGTCGCGGCTCTGGCTTCCCCTCATTTGTATCGAACCAGAAACACTTTTCAGGCCTGTAAATCTATCCATTACGACACCTTTAGCCCGTATCGCGAGCTGGTCAATGGCCATAAATGCTGGAATACCGGCAAACAGGGAATGGTCCGCGCCTGGACCTTGGTCGGAACCACTCGTGTTGTTACGTGCCACCGTCTGAATGGGAGGGGCCCATGGCCAAAAGCGCCAGCGCCAGCACTAGAACATGGCCTGGGCCGACTTCAATTCAAGCATCACTGGCCCACTTCAACGGGTGCACCTTGATATTCACAGCCTCTGATCGGAGCTTATGCAAACCATGCCTTGCTCGCGATTTGGTTTCCTTTCTCAATGCGAGAAACCAATTCGATTGCGGATACTCGAAAGAAATGCCCTGCGAGAGGGCATAAGGGAAGGAGATGGTTTGCGGATTAGAGGCTTGAATCCAAATTCTTTAACAGGGCAGAGAGACGCGTGGTGCCCGGCCAGAGTTTGAACTGGCAATGAGAGCATTGCCCAGGAAGGTGGGAGACACGCTGCCCGAAAGCATCGTTTCTGCCGGAAGCCTGTGTCTCGGCCTCCTCCAAGGGCAGGTGGCAGTTGATGCACTTCAGCCGGCCTTGGGCGTCATAGTTCGCGCGTCGGTTCTTGTAGATCTTCTGCAAACTACTGGCGCTATATCCCCAGCAGGTCTCGCGCCAGGCCACGTGAATCGATGCCGCCGTTCGCAAACCCAACCACGCCAATCCGGCCACAGCCAGCATCATGAAAGAGTTGGTATTGGTGACATGCTCGCTCGCGAAGCTGGGCGTATGGGCGAACAGGTTTGAATTGCTGATGGTGGCCAGCATGCCAATTTGCCCAATCTGGTAACCGATCTTGGCGCTTTTCGCGCGCTGCATCACGGTAGGCAACAGATCAGAATGAATATCCAACAAGGAACTCCAGGCAATGGCCTGGGGGGTCAAAATGCTCGTGAACACGGCAAGTCGCAAAATGTTTGTAGTGTTTCCGAGTGTAAGTCTAGCTCAATCGTCCAGGCGCGCTTTTGTTGCCAAAGAACAGGGGATTACGGTCCTGGGACACTCTTGCTTGCTCCTTCAGGAACTCGCGCACCTCAAACAGCGCAGCCCCCATCTGGAGCCTGAACGTGGGCGAACAAGGAATAAGCGGCACACGTGGATTGGTGCATTGACGGTTCACATACAGCACCAGCACCTTGGTGCCGCCATTCTTTCCGGCCAACTGCAGGTCTGATTGAGTTTGAGCGTCTTCCTCAGGGGGTCCCCTCGTTTTCAGTGCAATAACTGGCGGTACGCAAACCCAGCACTGGCGCGGGGGTGGTGTTGGTAGATCGTTGATTCTGTTGGCTTTCCTGTTCAC
>NZ_JBANEL010000043.1:0-24699 GCF_040187735.1 Comamonas sp. w2-DMI
TGTGCGGATCGCGGTCAGCGTGTTCTGCACGAGGTTCGTGGGGTCGATCACGACCCATTGCGCATGGGCGGTGGCGGTGCAAAGCATGGCCGCGATGGCAGCGGCGACAAGGCGCTTCTTCATGGCAGGTTCTCCAGGGGTTGGTCAGCGAGGGAACCCGGCGCGAGGCCGGGGAACGAGGGCAGCAGGTCAGCCGCCCAATCGAGGCCGCGATGGCGCAGCCAGGCACCCGCGAAGCCGGGCGTGCCGGCGTCCAGCAGCACGCGGTCTATGTCGCGCTGGTCTTGCGGCGTGGAAGCGCCCGCAAACGCCAGCGCTGCCGGCCCCAGGTCGAGGTCGAACAGGCGGTTGCCGAGGCGGGATTGGTAGTAGTAGTCGCGCTTGGGCTGCGCGGTGGCGACAATCTCGATCTGGCGGCTGTTGAGCCCGAAACCCTCGTAGATCGTGAGAATCTGCGGCTCGGTCGCCTGCGGGTTGGGCAGGAAGATGCGGCTCGCGCAGCTTTCGATGATCGCGGGCGCGATACTCGAATCCTTGATGTCCGCGAGCGACTGCGTGGCGAAGATCACCGACACATTTTTCTTGCGCAGCGTCTTGAGCCACTGGCGGATGCGCGCCGCAAACACCGGGTCATCAAGGAACAGCCACGCTTCATCGAGGATCAGCAGCGTGGGCGCACCGTCAAAGCGTTCATCGAAACGCGCAAAGAGGTAATGCAGCACGGCCATGACGGCGGCCTTGCTGTGCATCAGCTCCTCCATCTCGAAGCACTGCACCTCGGCCATGCCCAGCCGGTCGTGGTCGGCGTCCAGCAGCTTGCCGTGCGCGCCGCCGAGCACATACGGCGCGAGTGCCTGGCGCAGCGCGTTGGACTGCAACAACACGGACAGGCCGGTCATCGTGCGCTGCTCCACCGGCGCACCGGCGAGGCTGCCGAGTGCCGACCAGATGGCGGCCTTCTCGTCGGGGTTGACCGCCACGCCTTCGTGCAGCAAGCGGCCTTCGATCCATTCGGCCGCCCAGGTGCGGTAGCCCTCGCGGTCGATGCGTGCAAGCGGCTGGAAGGCGATTTCTCCGTCCGTGCCCAGGTCGTAGTGCTCGCCGCCCAGCCCGAGGATGGTGGCGCGCATCGAACGCCCCATGTCGAACGCGAAGATGCGTGAGCCGCGATAGCGGCGGAACTGCATCGCCAGCGTGGCGAGCAAGACCGACTTGCCCATGCCAGTCGGGCCGGCGACCAGCGTGTGACCCACGTCGCCGATGTGCGTCACCAGCCGGAACGGCGTCGCGCCATCGGTGCGGGTGACGATCAGCGGCGGGCCGCCCAAGTGGTCGTTCTTCTCCGGCCCGGCCCATACCGCCGACACCGGCATCATGTGCGCCAGGTTCAACGTCGAGACGATGGGCTGACGCACGTTAGCGTAGGCGTTGCCGGGGAGCGAGGACAGCCACGCATCCACGGCATTGAGCGTTTCGGGGATGGTCACAAACCCGCGCCCCTGGATGACGCGCTCCACCATGCGCAGCTTCTCGTCGGCTGTGCCGGCGTCCTCGTCCATGACGGTGACGGTCGCCGTCAGGTAGCCGAAGGCGACTTGATCGCTGCCCAGCTCCTGCAAGGCGGCATCGGCGTCGGCGGCCTTGTTGTTCGCGTCGGTATCGACCAGCGGGCTTTCCTGCTGGAAGATCGTTTCGCGCAGCAGCGCGATGACGTTCTTGCGCTTGGCGAACCACTGGCGGCGCAGGCGCCCCAATTCCCGTTCCGCCTCGGATTTGTCGAGGCACAGAAAGCGCGTACTCCAGCGATACCCAAATCCCAAGCGGTTGAGGTCGTCCAGAATCCCCGGCCAGGTCGAGGTCGGAAAGCCCCGCACCGACACCACGCGCAGGTGCCGGTCGCCCAGCATGGGCGCGAGGCCACCGACCAGCGGCGAATCGGTCAGCAGCGCGTCGATGTGGAACGACACTTCGGGCACGCCCACGCGGTAGCGCCGCGTCGAAATGGCCGAGTGCAGGTACGTCAGCGTCTGGCTGTCGCCCAGCCAGGCGATTTCCGGCATCACGCCATCGAGCAGGTCAAAGACCCGATCCGTTTCCGCGACGAAGGCTTGCAGGCGTTCGCGCCAGTCCACGCCATTCGTCGGCGTGTTCTCGTAGAGCATCTTGGCGGCACGGGCGCGCGATTCCTCGGGCGGCAGATACACCAGCGTCAGGTGATAGCCGCTCTCGAAGTGATGGCCGGTATCCTCGAAGGCCGAGCGGCGTTCTTCGTCCACCAGCCAAGACAGCGGCTCGGGAAACTCGGAGTGCGGGTAATCGGCGGCGGCGCGGCGCTCGGCCTCGATGAACAGCGCCCAGCCCGAACCCAGCCGGCGCAGCGCGTTGTTCAACCGGGCCGACGTGGCGATCAGCTCGCCTTGCGTGGCGCTGTCGAGGTCAGGCCCGCGAAACCGGGCCGTGCGCCGGAAACTTCCGTCCTTGTTCAAGACGACACCCGGCGCGACCAGCCCGGCCCAGGGCAGCCAGTCGGAGAGCAAGGCCGGGCGCTGGCGGTATTCGGCGAGGTTCAGCATGGCGGCGTCCCTCACACGTCCAGCAGCGGGCGGTGTTTGATGTGCCGGGCGAACACGGCCATGAACTGCGGATCGACGCGCGCACCCCATACCGCCAGCGAATGGCCGACGATCCAGAGCACGACGCCAGGAATCCACAGTTGCAGGCCCAGCCCAACGGCGGCGGCCAGCGTGCCGTTGGCGATCGCCACGGTGCGCGGCGCGCCGCCCAGCAAGATCGGCTCGGTGAGCGAGCGATGCAGCGGCACCTCGAACCCGGCCGCGAAGCTATCCGGGGCGCTCATACGACAGCCCCGCCCGAGAACGAAAAGAACGACAGGAAGAACGAGGACGCGGCGAAGGCGATGCTCAAGCCGAACACGATCTGGATCAGCTTTCGGAAGCCGCCCGACGTGTCGCCGAAAGCCAGCGCGAGGCCCGTGGCGATGATGATGATGACGGCCACAATGCGCGCCACCGGCCCCTGGATGGATTCGAGGATGGATTGCAGCGGGCCTTCCCAGGGCATCGAGGAACCGGCTGCCTGCGCGGTTCCGGCCAGGAACAGCAGCAGCGCGGCCAGCATCAGCCCTTGCGCCGCAGGGCGGGCCAGACTATGCAGCCGTGCGAGGCGCAAAGCCGGGTTTGCAGAAAAACGGAAAGCAGGAACGATCATCTGCGTCATGGCAGTTCTCCAAGTTGGTCAGGGGACGGGGAAGTCGCCGCAGCGGGTGCGGCCTCGGGAAATAGCGGCAGCTCTGGAAACGGCGTCTCCAGTGCGTCCGCCAGTTGGTAGCCCACGCCATCGAAGCCGACGACGCGGGCGATGCTCTCGATGCGGCGCTTGCGTCCGCGTCCGGCAATGTGGATCACCACATTGACCGCCTCGGCGATCAGCGCACGCGGCGGGTTCACCGCCACTTCGAGAATCAGTTGCTCCATGCGCAGCAGCGCGCCCAGCGCGGAACCCGCGTGGATCGTGGCGATGCCGCCGGGGTGGCCGGTGCCCCACACCTTGATGAGATCCAGCGCCTCGGCGCCGCGCACCTCGCCGACCACCACGCGATCTGGCCGCAGGCGCATGGACGAACGCACCAGCTCGGTCATGGACACCACGCCGGAGCGCGTGCGCAACGGCACGTGGTCGCGGGCCGCGCATTGCAGCTCGATCGTGTCTTCGAGCACCAGCACGCGGTCGCCTGTGGCGGCTATCTCGGCCAGCAGCGCGTTGGCGAGGGTCGTCTTGCCGCTGCTGGTGGCTCCGGCGATCAAGATGTTCTGGCGCTCGCGCACGGCGCGAACGAGAAAGCCCGCCTGGGCGGCGGTCATCATTCCGTCCACGACGTACCGCTCCAGCGGAATCACGCCGATGGCGCGCTTGCGCAGCGCGAAGGCCGGCCCCGGTGCGGCGGGCGGCAAGATGCCCTCGAAGCGTTCGCCTGTCTCGGGCAGTTCGGCGGATAGCAGCGGCTGGCCGCGATGGACTTCTGCGCCGACGTGGGCCGCGACCAGGCGAATGATTCGCTCGCCATCGGCTTCGGGCATCTCCACGCCCATAGGTGCGCGGCCCGACGACAGCCGATCCACCCAAAGGGTGCGATCAGGGTTGAGCATGATTTCCACCACATCGGGGTCTTCGAGTGCGGTGGCGATCAGCGGCCCCATTGCCGTGCGCAGCATCTGGACGCGTCGGTCGAGCGAGGCCGCAGCGGATGAGCGTGGTTCGGGCGGGAGTTGCGGAACGGCGCTCATGACGCACGCTCCCGCGCCTGCGCGGCTGCCGCAGCGTCCTCCATCCGCATCGGGTCGGGGTGCAGTTCCTCCACCATGTCGCGCACCAGGCTGCGCCCGCGCATCAGGTGGCGGCTGAGCTGTTCGGTGAACTGCTCGAAGCGTGCTTTCCCCTGAGCGCGGGCCGCGTCTTGGTGCGCCTCGGGAACCGGCGTGCTGACGGTCAGGTAGTAGCGGATGAATAGCGCCAGCGTTTCGATGGCGATGTTCTGGTCGCGCTCCATGCGCTCGGCTTGGCGCGACAAGCGATCAAGGCGCTTGGCGATGGCTGCCTCGCGTTGGTCGGCCGCGTCCGGCGACAGCCAGGACGCCAAGGCGGCAGCGACGATGCTGGATTTGGACACGCCTTTCTTGGCGGCCAGTTCATCGAGCCGCTGGGCGTGCTCGGGCTGGATAAAGAGGTTCAGGCGATAGTGGCTCATAGCTCGATTCCGTCGTTGGGGTTCAGCGATGCCAGCCGGGCCGTGCGCTGCATGGCCGGATCAAGATGGCGAGGAAGGGGAAGCGGCAGGTCGTCGTCATCGAGCAGGCCGAGGTCGGCCGCGGGCGCGGCCAGCTCGGGGTCGTAGGCGACGGTTTCGCAAAGCTCGGGCTGACGTCGCGGGCCGCCGTCGTCGGCCGAAGCGCCGAAGCCGTCGGCGGCATCGGCCGCAGGCGTGGCGGGCACGGCAGGGATTGCCAGCCCGCTCCAGTCGTCGGGGCGCAATGGTGGCGCGTCGGCGTACTGGCCGCCTGCTAGCGCAGGCGGCGGCAACACGCGCTGCTTGAAATTGGCGTCGGCGTAGTAGCGCAGCTTCGTGGCCTTGATCGGGGCCACGCTGGACACCATCACCACGGCCTCGTCGGGCGGAAGCTGCATGACTTCGCCCGGCGTCAGCAGCGGGCGGGCCGTCTCCTGGCGCGACACCATGAGGTGCCCCAGCCACGGCGCAAGCCGATGGCCCGCGTAGTTGCGCTGCGCGCGCAGCTCGGTCGCCGTGCCCAGCGTCTCGGAAATGCGCTTGGCCGTGCGTTCGTCGTTCGTGGCGAACGTCACGCGCACATGACAGTTGTCCAGAATCGAATGGTTCTGGCCGTAGGCTTTGTCGATCTGGTTGAGCGACTGCGCGATGAGGAAGCTGCGGATGCCGTAGCCCGCCATGAAGGCCAGCGCCGTCTCGAAGAAGTCGAGCCGGCCCAGGGCCGGAAACTCATCGAGCATCAGCAGCAGCTTGTGGCGGCGCTCGATTCCGTCGGAGCCGTCGAGCGATTCGGTGAGGCGTCGCCCGATCTGGTTGAGGATCAACCGGATCAAGGGCTTCGTCCGGCTTATGTCCGAAGGCGGCACCACCAGATACAGCGACACCGGATGCTCGGCCGCGATCAGGTCGGCGATGCGCCAGTCGCAGCGCGAGGTGACTTCGGCCACCGTGGGGTCACGGTACAGGCCGAGGAACGACATGGCGGTGCTCAACACGCCGGAGCGTTCGTTGTCGCTCTTGTTGAGCACTTCGCGCGCCGCCGATGCCACCACGGGATGCGGGCCACCACCGTCTTCGTTCACGAGATGCGGCGTGGTCATCATCCTGTGCAAGGTCAGCTCGAACGGGCTGGCCGGGTCGCTGAGGAAGTTGGCGACGCCGCGCAGCGTCTTGTCCTCGCCCGCGTAGAGCACATGCAGGATCGCGCCGACCAGCAGGGCGTGGCTGGTCTTTTCCCAATGGTTGCGCTTCTCCAGCGCACCTTCGGGATCGACCAGAATGTCTGCGATGTTCTGCACATCGCGCACTTCATGCGCGCCGCGCCGCACTTCCAGCAGCGGGTTGTACGCCGCTGATTTCGCATCCGTGGGGTTGAACAACAGGCAATGCGAGAAGCGCGAGCGCCAGCCGGCGGTGATCTGCCAGTTCTCGCCCTTGATGTCGTGGATGACGGCGGACGCGGGCCAGGACAGCAGCGTCGGCACCACCAGGCCGACGCCCTTGCCCGAGCGCGTGGGCGCAAAGGTCAGGACGTGTTCCGGCCCTTCATGGCGCAGGTACTGGCGATCATGCTGGCCGAGGAACACGCCGGCCGGCTGCGTGAGACCCGCCTTGCGAATGTCCTCTGCGTTGGCCCAGCGGGCCGAGCCGTAGGTCGTGACCAGGCGCGATTGGCGCGATCGCCAGATCGACATGCCGATGGCGACGACCACCGCCAATAGCCCACTGCCCCCGGCGATGGTGCCCCCGGTATCGAACACGCGCGGCGCGTAGGCATCGAAGAAGAACCACCACTCAAACAGCTTCCACGGGTGGTAGATCGGCGTGCCAAGAAAATCGAACCAGGGCGAGCCAAGGCGTAGCTGATAGCCAAAGGCTGCTGCCGTCCATTGTGTGGCGCCCCACACTCCGGCGATCACGATGCCGAATACCACGGCGATCTGACCGAACAGCACGTTCGTCCCTTGCATGACTTCGCCTCCGATTTCTCCTGCGCTGATTCCTCTTGGAAGAGGCGGCACAAGGGCGTGCCGTAGGAGTCAGGTTCGGTGCGGAGTCAGTGCCGGTCAAAGACCGTTTCAAACAGAAATGTTGAGCAAAAAGACAGAATGAGTGCGACAGCGAGCCAAAGAAAAACGCCGCAAGCGCGGGCGCATTGCGGCGTGTCTAGCAAAAAATGAAGGCGATGCGGCGACCTGCCAACAATCAGAACTTGGGCGGCTCCTTCGGGGGTGTGTAAGGGGTTTCGCCATCGCCATAGAACCGCTTGCGCGTGGCTTCGGTCACCCGGTTGCACAACACGTCGCCCAGCTTGGAGCGGTCGGTCTTGCATTGCTGGCGCAGCTCTTTGAGCCGTTCGGGGTTTGCCACGAGTTCTTCTACCGTCGGAATGGCTGCCTCCGAATCGGTGGTCTTTTGAGGTGCCTCGGATTGGCCGCAGGCTGATAAGACTGCCGCGAGCAAGAATGGGATGATCTTTTTCATGGCGCAGGTTCCTCCAGCGGGGCGGGATGGCGGCCCGGAACTGCTCTGGGAGTTTCCGGTGATTCGATGGCCTGTACGCGCTCGATGAACCGCCCCAGGGTTTCCGACGGGTCGCCTTCGAGGCGCAGCAGATAGGTCGTCAGCGGTGGAACACGCGATGCCAGCGGACGTGCCACGACGCCCTCTTCACGGCTGACGGCGATGTGTGTCGCACCTGTTAGCCCGAGTGCAAAACCGGCTGATACCAGCGCCATCATCAGATCGCACGTAGCGACCCGTTCTGCGATCAGTGGTTCCATATCTGCGCGGCGCAGTACACGGTCAACGTGTTTGGCATGGCCTTCGCAGACTTGTGGGTCACACAGAACCAGGGGATAGCGCAGCAGCTCATCCAAGGGAATACGCTTGTGAGCCAGCAGCGGATGCCGCGCTGGAACTGCCACCATCAGCGCATCGCTCCAAACAGGAGTGGCAGAAATTCCATCGCCAACTTCATCGGACTGCGCAAATCCCACGTCGTACAAGTCGTCATGCAGGCCCTTGATCTGCTGCGACAGTGGCACCTCGAAGAAGCGGATCTCAACCTCGGGCTCCTCCTGCCGGCAAAGCGCCAGCAACGCCGGAAGGCGTGACGGAGTGATGCCATCTGATAGGGCCACGCGCAACTGCCCATGAAAGCCGTTTGCAGCTGCCTTCACGCTGTCCCGTGCTTGTTGAAGAACGGTGAATACACGGCGCACGTGCTCCAGGAATAGCTTGCCCGCGCGGGTCAGCCGCGTGCTTCGAGTGGTGCGAGCAAATAGCACTACGCCCAGCTCTTCTTCCAGTTCCTTGATGGCCCGCGACAGCGGAGATTGCTCGATGTGCAGCTTTTCAGCCGCACGTGCGAAGTGCAGTTCTTCGGCCACCGCTAGGAAGCAGCGCAAGTGACGTAATTCCATCCCTATACGTTCCCATTGTTGATAAACCGACAACCAAGAGAACTGCCTCGCATCCGATAAATTCTTATTCGGACGTCTTGCCTTCTCCTGCATCGAAATCGACGATCAAAAGCTCACGCCCACACGATCTGACGAAACTCACCAGCCCTGCTGGGGAAATGCCCATACTTTCCGTATTCACCAGCGGGTGGAAGTTGAGTTGCGCAGAGGTCATCAGCGATGCGTCGATAACCGCGGTGATCAGCGCGTCCCTGTCATTGATGAGGCCCATTGGCGTCAGGGCGCCGGGAACGACGCCCAGCAGTTCCTGCATGCGCTCGGCGGGGACGAAGCTCAGATGCCCCTTGCCGCCGATCAGCGACGAAAGCGATTTGAGGTCGATCACTCTGTCCTCGTGGATGGACAGCAAAAAGAGCTTGCCCTTCTTATCCTTGAGCAACAAGTTCTTGGTGAATGTTCCTGCCATGTCGCCGCGCAGCGCCTTGCCTTCCTCGACCGTGGAATGCGCCGGATAGGGCACTACCTCGGGCCGGATTCCCAGGCTTGCGAGCCGATCGAGCAACCGTTCGCGCGGGCTTACCGACGGCGCATCATCTGCCAACGCACTCATTGGTGCTGCTTTCCTCATTTCATTTCGTTCAAGAAATTCCGTCATCCAGCCTTCTCCTGCTGTAGTCGCGCCTGCTGCTTGAGTCCGAGCCAGCCGAGAGACAGTGCCGCCAGCACCAGCCACGGCAGCATGGCCAGATTCATGCGCTGCCAGCCCAGGGCCTCCAGCAAGCCTCCCGCGCTGAACGAGCACGCCAGACCGATGGCGAAGATCGTCATGTCATTGATGGCCTGCGCCCGCGCCTTCTCGGCCGGCGCGTAGGTACTGGTCAGCAGCGTGGTGCCGCCGATGTACATGAAGTTCCAGCCAACACCCAATAGAACCAGCGCGGCGGCGAACGAGTTGAAGCCGGTGCCGGTCAGGGTCATCAGGATATGGCCGACAAACAGCACCACGCCCGTGAACATGATGCGCAGGACGCCAAAGCGGGCGATCAGAGAACCTGTGACGAAGGACGGCAGGAACATACCCAGCACATGGAGCTGGATGACGGTCGCGGCCGTGCCGAGCGCGTGGTGGTGATGCACCATCGCAATCGGCGTGGCGGTCATCGCCAGAATCATGATGCCGTAGCCGGTGGCCGCGCCGAACAGAGCGACGAGATAGGCCGGCTGTAGAACGATCTCTTGCCAAGGGCGCCCCTTGCCGACGGCCTCGGTCGAACCCGTTGCCTGCGCGGGGATGTGGAAGCCGAGCAAGACACCGGCGGCAATCAATGAAACCACCGCCATGATGAGGAACGACCCCAGGTACTCCGGCTGTAGCAGCGGCCCGCCCAGGCGGGCCAGCATGGGGCCGGCCAGTGCGGCGACGACGCCGCCGGCCATGACGAACGAAATGGCCCGAGGCCGGAAAGCATCATCGGCGACCTCACTGGCGGCGAAGCGATAGAACTGCGCGAAAGCCTGGTAGTTGCCGATCAGGAACGTGCCGAGCGCGAGCAGGGCCAACGATCCGTTCGATATACCCCAGGCGGCAGTGAGGCCGCCGGCGATTCCCAGCAGCGTGCCGCACAGGAACCCGACCCGGCGGCCGACGCGGGCCATCCACATCGAGGCCGGGAACATCATCGCGGCCGTTCCCAGGAACATCGTGGCAATGGGCAAGGTGGCCCAGCGCGGCGAATCCGCGATTGCCGCGCCCGCCAAGCCGCCCACGGTCATGACGCCGACCGAAACGATCTGGAACAGGGCCTGAGCACTGGCAAGTATGAGCACCTGACGGTGCATGGTGTTCTTCAACATGCTGGCCTTCAATTCTTGTTGTGTGACGGAAATTGCGCTGTCGAGCGCAATTGCTCCAGCACGTTGTCAATTTCTTCCTGCGTGGTGCCGCGCCCCAGGCTGAAGCGCACTGCACCCATGCCGACGTGATCGCTGACGGCCATCGCGGCGAGTACCGGCGACAGCTCTACACGGCCGGCATGACACGCCGAGCCGGTGGACGCCGCCACGCCATCCAGCCGGCCCAGCACTTCGGCGCCGACCTGTCCGACGAAGGAGACGTTAAGTGTGTTCGGCAGTCGATGCTCGGCATGGCCGTTGATCACCACGCCATCGCCGTACAGAGATTGCAAACCTTGCCAGAACCGATCACGCAGTTCGCGGATGCGCTTCATCGGCCCGAGGTCGGCCGCGAGCGCGCAGGCTTCGCCAAGCCCGACCGCCATCAGCGCGCTTTCTGTCCCGGCACGCCGCCCTTTTTCGTGACCCGCTCCGTGAATCAACGGCTCCAACGCCGTGCTCTGACGTGCATAGAGCGCGCCGATGCCCTTGGGCGCATACAGCTTGTGACCGGCGATGCTCAACAGATCGACGCCCAGGTCATTGACCCGGGTGGCGATCTTCCCTACGGATTGGGCGGCGTCGGTGTGAAAGCGGATGCCATGCTCGCGCGCAATGGCACCAATGGCCTCGACGGGCTGCACCGTGCCCGTCTCGTTGTTGGCGTGCATGATGCTCACCAAAATCGTGCGCGGTGTGATGGCGCGGTGCACCGCATCAGGATCGACGCGGCCGGTGCCGTCCACCGGCAGGTAGGTCACGCTCGCGCCCAGCCGCTCAAGGAAAGCCAGCGGCTTCAACACCGCCGGATGCTCGGTCGCCTGCGTAATGATGTGTTCGCCCCGGTCGCGCAGTGCGAAGAAGGAACCTTGGATGGCGAGGTTGTTTGCCTCGCTGCCACCGCTGGTGAACACGATCTCGTCGGGTGACGCGCCAAGCAGCAACGCAACCTGCCCGCGTGCGCGCTCCAGCGCCGCTTTCGCGGGCAGGCTCGCCCAATGACCGCTAGACGGATTGCCGAAGGCGTCTTCCAGCAGCGGCCGCATGGCGGCCGAGACTGCCGGGTCGATGGGCGTGCTGGCGTTGTAATCGAGATAGACCCGCGCCATTTCAGAACACCAGTACCTTGTCGGCAGCCGCCGTCGCAGCCGTCAGTTCGTCCATTGTGCTGCGCCGGGTACCGGCTAGCAGTTCGTCCTCGGTGATGGCGCGTGCATCCAGGCAGGTGCCGCACAGCAGGACTTCCCCCTTGCCGTTGACGATACGGCGCAACATGCGCTCGACGTTGTAGTAGCCGTCCGGGGTCTTCTGGCCGGCCTTGGCGCCCGATACGGAATCACCCATCAGGAACACGGTGGTCTGGTGATTCTCGGCCTTGATCAGCCCGCCAGCCAGCCGCAGGGCGTTGTACATGCGTTCGGTGCCGTAGGGGGGATCGTTGATGATGATGAGGGTCTTCATATGCTTGCAGTGTCCACGCTAAGGTTATATCATTCAATCGTTTACGTGAATGATCTATCAATGGACAGGTGCATGTCAAGCTCAAACCCCAAGCGGGTGATCTACGAAAACCTGGCCGAGATCGCAAAGGCGATGGGCCACGAACACCGCCTCGAACTCCTCGAACGCATGGCCCAGGGGCCGCAAAGCGTGGAGCAATTGGCGACGAGTTGCGGGTTGACTGTGGCGAACACGTCCCGCCACCTCCAGTTGCTTCGACGCGCACGGCTTGTCAGCAACATGCGCCAGGGCAAGCAGGTTTTCTACGCGCTGGCCGATTGCGCGGAAGTCATTCCGCTGCTCAATGCAATGGGGCGCATGGCCGAACGCAACGTACTGGAAATGCAAGGTGTCATGAGCGACTACCTCTGCGATCGGGATGCGCTGGAAGCCGTCTCACGGGAGGAGCTGATGGCACGCCTGAAAGACGGCATGGTGACGCTGCTCGACGTTCGCTCGCCCGGCGAATTCGCCCTCGGCCACATTCCCGGTGCGCTGAACATGCCGGTGGACGAGCTGGAGCGCCGACTTGCGCAGCTTCCCAAGGATCAGGAAATTGTTGCCTATTGCCGAGGAACCTACTGCGTCCTGTCCAACGAGGCCGTGGCCGCACTACGCGCCAAGGGGTATCACATCCGGCGCTTGGAGGACGGCTTTCCCGAATGGAAGGCTGCCGGTCTGGCCGTCGCAACCGTCTGAGGTACGCCGCTTCCGCTCTAGTTCTCCAAGTCGAACCACCAGCAAAAAGGAGCTTCCATCCATGCAAGAACAGAAATCAGGTTTGTCCACCTTGTGCGTTCATGGCGGCGAGTCGATGGATGCGCAAGGCGGCATCCATACGCCGCTCTACAACCATTCCACGTTCGGCTTTCCGTCCACCAAGGCGCTGCTGGATGTGGTCGAAGGTCGCGCCGAGGGCAACCTCTACACGCGCTACGGCCTGAACCCGACCATCAAGGCGGCTGAAAAGAAATTGGCGTTGCTGGAAGGTAGCGAAGCCGCGCTGGTGTTCAGCTCGGGCATGGCCGCCGAGGCGGCCGTGTTTCTAACCTACTGCAAGAGTGGCGATCACATCGTCTGCATCGGCGACGTGTACGGCGGCACCTTCGAGCTGCTGCAAAGCCAGTTGCCCAGCCTCAACATCCAGACAACCTTCTTGCTCGGCAGCGAAATCGAGCGTCTGGCGGAGGTCATCACCGCCCGCACACGCATCGTCTTCTTCGAGACGCCGACCAATCCGAACATGGAAGTGATTGACATAGCCGCCGCCGTCAAGGTCGCCAAGGCGCGCGGGGCGCTGACCGTGGTGGACAACACGTTCGCCTCTCCGGTCAACCAGTCGCCGTTGCAGCTTGGCGCCGATCTGGTAGTCCACAGCACCACGAAGTACCTGGGCGGGCACAGCGACTTGACCGGCGGCGTCGTGATCGGCGCGCAGTCGCTGATCGCCCCGATCTGGCCGTGGCGCAAGAATCTCGGCCAGATGATGGCCCCCGAGGTCGCCTTCCTGCTGGCGCGCAGCCTGCGTACCCTCACGGTGCGCGTGCGCCAGCAGAACGCCAATGCGCAGGCCGTGGCCGAGTTCCTGAGCACGCACCCAAAGATCAAGCAGGTGAACTATCCGGGTCTTACGAGCTTTGCCGGTCACGACGTGGCGCGCAAACAGATGCACGGCTTCGGCGGCATGATCAGTTTCGTCTTCGATGGCGATGCAACTGCGACGGCATCGGTGGTGGATCGTCTCAAGCTGTTCACCATTGCTGCCAGCCTGGGTGGCGTGGAAAGCCTGGTCACGCAGCCCATCACCACGACCCATCACGGCATGACGCCGGAAGAACGACAGCGGCGCGGCATCGCCGATGGCATGGTTCGGCTGTCCTGCGGATTGGAAGATGCTGACGATCTGATCGCGGATCTGAAACAGGCGCTCGGTTAGACCGGCGCGTGTCATCACGGGCCGCCGGGCTGTCTGCCCGGCGGGTTACAAGCGTCTTGCCGTCGAACCATGAAAGCCATTCAAGACAACTACCCTGCGAAGTTCGCACACTGCTATGGATGCGGGCCGGCCAACCCGCATGGTCACAAGCTCAAGAGCTATTTGGTGGGGGATGAGGTGGTCGCACGCTTTACCCCGGCCGCGATGTACAGCGGCGGTTATCCGGGGAACGTCTATGGCGGCATGATCGCTTCGCTGCTGGACTGCCACGGCACGGCATCGGCCGCCGCCTTCGCCTACCGCTCGCTGGGCCGGAACATGGGTGACGGGCTTACATCCATCCGCTTCGTTACCGCCTCCTTGAAGATCGACTTCAAGCGACCAACACCGATCGGCACCGAACTGGTGATGGTCGGCACGCTGCGTTCGCTAGAAGGCAGAAAGGCCGCGATCACGCTGACACTCAGCGCGGACGGCAACACCTGTGCCTTGGGCGAGATGCTTGCCGTCCAGATTCCCGACGATCACGGTTGATTGCCCATCGGGGTGTGCTCTTGCCCGACTTCTGTTACTGTGCTAGAAGACTCAGTTGACTCTGGGATCAACTCAACCTATCGAGGGGCATAAGTGGCACAGGTGGGGCCGAAGCAGGCCGTCTATTCCAATCTTGCAGAGATCGCTCAAGGGATCGGCCATCCGCATCGGCTTGAACTTCTTGAGTATCTTGCGCAGGGACAACTCAGCGTCGAAGAACTGACCGATCTGAGCGGGCTGACCTTTGCCAATACGTCGCGTCATCTACAGATTCTCCGACGTGCGCGGCTGGTGGATACCGAGCGGCAGGGCAAATATGTCCTGTATAGCCTTGCAGGTCACACGGAGATCACCACGCTGCTCAAGGCGCTTGGCTGCGTTGGTGAACGCAACCGTGCCGAAGTGCAGCAGATCATGCGGGACTATTTCTCTGCCCGCGATGCGCTCGCTCCCGTGTCGAGAGAGGATTTGATCGCCCAGCTACAAGAAGGCTCGGTGACATTAATCGACGTTCGACCGGAGCACGAATTCGCTATTGGGCATTTGCCCGGCGCGCTCAACATTCCGCTGGCGGATTTGAAGAAACGCCTGTCCAAGTTTCCCAAGAAGCAGGAAATCGTTGCCTACTGCCGAGGGCCGTATTGTGTGCTGTCTTTCGAGGCGGTCGCGCTGCTCCGGGCGAAGGGCTTTCAGGTGCGGCGCTTGGAAGACGGGTTCCCCGAATGGAAAGCGGCGGGCCTGGAGGTCGAAACCGCGGCCTGATTTGGCTGCGCGGCTTGGCGCCTTCCGCTGCTTCGCAAACTGGGCGATATGGTGCCCTGCTTGTCGGCGGACAGCACGATGAAGGCCGCGCCGCATGTCGTGCGGGTACCCAACCACGGGTCGATTTCAGCAAAGACCGAGGCGGCCACATCGAAAGGTGGATAAAAGGTCGCGCCGCGTGTCTGCCCTACGGTCAATCCTCCGGCGTGCATCAAGCTCCGAAGGTCTGTAGCGGTGCGAAAGTGCGCGACGGCCCACATCGGGTTCCCCAGCCATGCCTGGATGCGCCGGCGAGCGGCCCAGGCGTTCCAGCGCCCGAGTTCCCCGATGACGAGTTGCCCATCTGGCCGAAGCACACGCGCCATTTCGCTGACGGCCCTTTGCGCCTCCGACACGAAGCAGAGAACGGCGGTGGCAGTCACGCAGTCGAAAGAAGCATCAGGAAATGGCAGTTCCTCGACCTGTCCCAGTACGAGGCGCAGTGACGCTGCTTCCTTTGCCGCGCGTGCTTGAGCAGCCGCAAGCATCTGAGGGTCGGCATCGAGGCCCGTGACCTGGGCGCCGCGCGTAGCCAGTGCCGTCGCCAGAGCGCCGTCCCCGCACCCCGCATCGAGCACATCCAGACCCTCCACGCCGCCGATGACCTCCAGCAGCAGCCGTTGCTGGAGGTCATCGGTGATGCGGCCCAGCGGCCTTGACCGCCAGCGGGCGTAAGCATCGGTCAAGAGGCCAGATTCCCCGTAATGCTCTGGTTCGCTGGAATCCCGTGCGGTCATACGGCAATCCGCGTGTGTCTGTTGCGAAAGTCCACAGGTGCGCTCGGCGGCTTCCCCGTGATATGCGGACTGGCGGCTGCGTGTTTTTGCCCGGTTTACTTGGGCGTGCCTTCTCGGTTTTCGCGCATGGCAATGGCGACTATTACGCCTGACAAGAAGGTGACGACACCGATCGTCAAGATTGCCGCACCGAAGCCAAAACGGTCTGCGATGAGGCCGGCCGACAGCGCGCCGATGGCATAGCCCAGGTCACGCCAGAACCGATAGACGCTCAACGAACGGGCACGCCAGCTCGGATGCGAAGCATCGGACACGGCGGCAATCAGGCTTGGATACACCATCGCCGTGCCGAGGCCGAGCAGAACGCTGGCGAGCAGCCACCACTCGAAGCGGCCGGTGAGTCCCGTCAAGAACAGGCCGGCGGCCTGAACCCACATGCCTGCGACGATCAGGCCCTTGCGCCCCCAGCGGTCGCTCAGCGGCCCAGTAGCGATCTGGCCGACACCCCACACCACGGGATAGATCGCTTTCAGAATGCCGATACGCTCAACGCCCAGGCCCAACGTAGTGAAGAACAGCGGGAAGATTCCCCAGCTCATGCCGTCGTTGAGGTTGTTGATCAGTCCGGCCTGCGACGCTGAGAACAGATTGCGGTTCTTGAACGAGGTCAGCATGAACACCTCGCGGAACGTCAATGGCGAAGGCTCCTTCGCCACGCTGCCGGCTTCCAGTCGAACATGGTCACGGGTGTCGTGGACTACCAGAATGGACAGAATGGTGCCGACGATGGCGTAGAAGACGCCAAGATAGATCGGCACGGGTCGCAGGCCGTAGCGGCTGGCGAGATAGCCTGTGAGAAAAGCGGTCAAACCCACGGCGAAGTAGCCGGCGAACTCGTTGAGGCCGACTGCCAGCCCCCGGCCCTTGGGGCCGACGAGATCGACCTTCATGATGACGGTCATCGACCAGGCGAAGCCTTGGCTCAGGCCCAAAAGGACGTTCGCGGCAATCACCCATTCCCAGTTGGGAGCGGCGACAAGCATGAAGGGGACGGGCAGCCCAAGCAGCCAGCCGATCACCAGCACGCGCTTACGTCCCCAGGTATCGGCGAGTTGGCCGGATATGAGGTTGGCAAACGCCTTGACCACCCCGAAGCTGATGATGAACGACGTGATGAGCGTCGTGGACTCGATGTGAAACTCCTCGGAGCCGATCAGCGGCACGACGGTTCGCTCGATGCCGACCATGCCACCCACAAAGGCATTGATCAGCACGAGGAGTGCGAACTGGCGCCAGTTTTCCTTGAGGCCAAGCCGGATGGCGCCACTGGCGTGCGCAGCGGCCGTCATGCGATTTCCTGCCGACCAGCATTCATTTCGCGCAGCAATGCCGCTTCCGGCGGTGGGGGCGGCGTCTCAGCCGTCATGTGGGCGATGAACTCGGCCTCGTCTGAGATGCGCAGCGCCTTGTTGTGGCGCTTCTCGAAGCCGATAGTTGACCACGGCTTGCCACTCAGGGCGCGGCCGCACACTGAGCCGGCATAGGCGCCAGGCATAACTTCCACATGGTCGGGCAGTTCGGCCAGGCGGCGGGCGCTGCGGTAGAGGTTGCGGGCGCCATCTTCCGCGCTGGTGGCCAGCTCGGTGCGGCCCAGGTCGCCGACCATCAGCGTGTGTCCGGTCAGCACGAACCACGGCTCGTCCGTCCGCGTGCGATCCGTCACCAGCAGACAGATGTGTTCAGGCGTATGGCCGGGGGTGTGCAGCACTCGCACGGCGACATTGCCCAAGGGCAGCTCGTCGCCATCCTGTACGCCCTTGAAGGGGTGCGCCACGTCGGCGCCGGCGAATAGTACATACTCGGCTCCCGTGCTGCGGGCGAGCATGGGGCCGATCGACACGTGATCGGCATGGACATGGGTGTCGATCACGTAGGCGATGCCCATTCCGCCTGCCTCGGCGGCCTGCAAGTAGGTTCCCATATCCCCTACGGGATCGACCACGGCTGCAATGCCACGGCCACCGCAGCCGATCAGATAGGAGATGCCGACCGGCTCCTGATGCAGAAACTGTCGAAGGATCATGGCTTGCGTGCTCCGTAGGGTCATGTCAACATTCAATCAATCCGCTGAATGTTGTTGCAATATCCTGACGCTGTCAAGCACAAGTGCAGGAACCCGTCACCTGGAAGTACCACCATGAATGAACAGCCGGACGATGGTTTCATCGAACCCCAGCAACTCCGCGAACTGATTGCACAGGGCAAGAAGGTTTTCATCGTTGACGTGCGTTCAGCCGAGGAATTTGCAGGCGGCCATGTCGAGGGAGCGATCAACATTCCGGCCGGTCAGCTTGACGACCACGCGCACAACATCCCCAAGGATGCGCAGGTGGTCACGGTCTGCAATCTTGGCGGCCCACGTTCCTGCAACGCTGCCGCGCAGCTCAAGGACATGGGCTATGTCAACGCCGCTCCTTTGCGGGGTGGCGTAGTCTGCTGGGATGCCGACTGACGGGCGGTTGCCGATGCTCGTTCGGTTCGCTCATGCGTCTGCGGAGATAGAGCGCAATTTCGACTGGAGGCACGAGTGATTCAAGTGAATAGCCTTCCTGGGGCTTACCAGGGAACCGTTCGCAGCAGCACCCATGAAGTGACCTCGGACGCGCCTGTAGCGAAAGGCGGGGGCGGCATGGGTTTGGGCGCGCACGAATTGCTGGAGGCATCTTTGGCCGCCTGCATCAACATGGCCGTTCGCATGCACGCCGATCAGAACGGCATCCCCTTGGACGGCGTGACAACGAGGGTTGGTTTGACCTCGCCCGATGCCCACACGTCCAGATTTGAGTATTCGATCGCAGTCACCGGCAACCTTACATCGGAGCAGCGTGCCGAGTTGGAAGCCGTGGCGGAACGCTGCCCTGTTCGCCAGACCCTCTCGAAAAAGCTGGTGTTCGAGCAGGCTCCTTGAGCGCAGCCACCGAAGCAAAGGAGGTGCATAAGCACCTCCTTTGCATAGAAGGCCATTAGGCCGAGCCACTCAGCATTCGCAGGTAGGCCGGCTTGAATGCCTCGATTTCCTTTGCCCAGTTCTTGCCAAGATCCTCGGGAGTCGCAGGCCCGCCCGACGATGCCGGCAAGGCGAAGACGCTGGCGGAGCTACGGCCCGCAATCTCGGCGATGATCTGATCTGCGACAACAACGGATTGCAGTCCCGCAGCAAATGCGGTCTTGGGCACCGGCGCACCCACGACATCGCCCAATCCGAAGACATTTGGGTATCGGGCATGGCGCAAGGTATCTTGGCTGACCTCCAGCCAGCCGCCTGCCGCCCATTTACCGCTCTGCCACGACAAGGCGCTTTTGCGAATCGCGTCCGGCGCCCGCATCGGAGGCACGACGTGAAGGAAATCGTAGGGGACTTCTTCGGATCCATCTTTCGTGCTGAAAACGGCTATGCGTCGGCCAGGATCGACCGACTTAAGCATGCGATTGTTGTTGACAGCAATGTCGCGCCCCTTGAAAAGCTCGTTGATCTGGCCAGCCAAGGCGGGGACCCCGATCACGCTGTCCGGAGCCGAGTTGTAGGTAATTTGCGCCTTGCTGCGGACTCCCGCGCGACGCAGGTGGTCTTCCACGAGGAACGTGTACTTCATCGGCGCTGTCGGACATTTGATGTCGCTAGCCGGGCGAACGAACACAGCATGCCCACCCTTCTCCGAGAAGGCAGACACCAGTTTCCAAGTGTCCTGCGCGGCGGCCGGACCACGGTAAACGCTGCCGATTCCCACCTTCCCGATCAACGCATCGTCCACGCCTTCAATCGAGGCGTAGTCTTGACTCAAGCCTGTGGCAACCACAAGGAAGTCATAAGGTACCCGATCACCCTTGTTCGTCACCACCGCCTTCCCATCCGCATCGAACTCAGTGACGCTGGCGGGCACCAGCCTGACGTTCTCAGGAATGTAGGCGGCCGTCTGCGAAAGCACGTAGTCGATCGGCTTCAACCCAGCCCCGACCAACGGAAGGCCCGGCTGATAGTAGTGTTCCTCGCGTGCGTCGATCACGATGATTTCCGCACCCGCCAGGCCTGCGGCGAGATGAGAAGCAACGGCCAGCCCGCCAGCACCGCTTCCAACGATAACAATGCGGGCCTTCGTCGTGAGAGGAGAAGCAGCAAAAGCCATGCGAGATTGCAACGCCATACCCAGCATCCCTACGGTGGCCGCCTGGATTACTCGGCGCCGGGTGATCGACAAGGATAAGTCTGAGTCTCGGAGAGTCTTTTCGTCTTGCATAGAGTGTCCTTCGTTGGATGCGTTGATGAAGCGGCTGCCGCGCAAACGGCAACTGCGTTGGTGATTCCTATCGTCTGCAAGCTGGGCTCACGCCCTCAGGCACTTGCGTTCCAGCAGCTCCAATGACATCATTCAATCATTCTGCGGAATGATCGGTCGTAAGCAGGTCTGGTGTCAAGAGCACCGAGAGAACGCGCAAGCCGCGACTCGAAGGAAGTGTTGCGATAGATCAATCAACACGCAGAAATGCAGATGTTGGCCCCCTGCGCAAGACTGCTCACGACACGGATGCGCCTCCGAACAAACATCTGATGCTTGCATCAAGAATTCATCAACGACGAGGACTACACCATGCAACAGAACATCTCTGGCTTTGACCGCATCGCCCGACTAGTCATTGGGCTTGGCCTGATCGGCGCCACCCTGCTGGGCAGCATCGGGTCATGGGGCTGGATAGGGATCATTCCACTCGCCACCGGTGCCGTAGGCTTTTGCCCGCTCTACAGGCTATGCGGTTGCAAGCGGTGCGCGGTCAAATAGCGATTCATGCCTGCTGGCTGCCTCATCAGGAGACGCCAGACCAGCGAGAACGCCCGCTTGCCACGGCTTGCTCCCGCTACCGGCTGCACGTCTGACTAGGCAATGCCAGGCCCGCGAGAGCGCCCCACCTCCCACATCGCGCTCTCACCTCGCACGCTCACCGATAGGAGCTGACCAATGCGATGTTTAATTACGGGCTTCCATGGCACTAGGCTGAACCCCAATCCGTCATCGAGCATCGCGTAGCGCCCACTAGCAAGCATGACGCTACGCCGGTATATACCCGCCACGCGCTGCCCATCGGCCACCGGGCGATGCTCCAGGCCGGTTTCGCCGGCAATGTCCTTGGCGGCCTGTGCCAGTTCCCGGTTGCGCAACGTGCCCAGCAGGTTGCGCGCCAGGATCACACGCTGCCCGCGCCGCTCGGCCAGTCCCTGTTCGGCCAGGAAATCGGCGCGCTGCTGCATCGCCTGCTTGGCCTCGCCGCCAAAGCCCAAGTCGCCCAGTCCCGAGCCGCCGCCGATCAACTGCTGGTCGAGCCAGGTGGCACCGACCGCGCGGGCCTGCCGCTCGATGGGCAAGTGCGATTTCAGCTCCACGGCCACGCCGCCCAGGCGCTGCGCGTCGTAGCGGCGGCCCTGCTCGGGCAGGTCGCCCGGCACCTTCCATAGCCCCTTGGCCACGCGCTCCACGATGCCCGCCCGGCGCAGGGCTTCCAGCCTGCGGACGTGGGCGGCCACGACTTCCTGTGGGTCGCGTCCGGGGACGGCCTGGCCCTGTGCCACGGCCAAGTGATGGTCGGTGCGGTACAGGCCATCGCTCGCCAGCGCGGCGATGTTCCTGTCGGCTGCGCGCACGTCGTTCGTTCCCTTCACCTCTACCACGGCCCCGGTCGGATAGTTCGCCAGCTCGTCGCGTGCGTTGAGCGCGACGTAGTGGGCCTTGCCGTCCACGCCGTCGATGACCAGATAGCCTCTGTCGCGCAGCTCGTCGGCCAGCCCCTTCGCGGCCACGCGCCCGAGGATAGTCCTGCCATCGTCGTCGGGCTCGAACACCGTCAGCTCGCGCGGTTCGCCGCGCATGGCCCGCTGCATGGCGCGGATGATGTCTCCGCGCTCGCCCAGGGCGCGCAGGGTCTTTTCCGCATCGGCATGGACGGCCCAGGTGCCGGGCTGCGTCTCGTCGGCCAGTCCCAGGCGCTGCAAGCTTTGCAGACGGCCGATCAGCAGCAGGCGTTGGCGCTGCAAGCGGGGTTCGTTGAGCCGTTCGACATGCACCAAGCCATCGTCGCCGGCCTCGCGCTTCAAGGTGCGATCCAAGCTTGTCCACCGCTCTTGCTCCACTTCGCGCTGCGAGATCTGCCGGATCTCCAGTTCGGTGCGCGGCCCCAGCCATTCGGTCGCCAGTTCGGCGGCGCGATGGCGGAAACCGTCGGCGATGTAATCGCCCGCGATGATGAGATCTTTGCCGGTGTCGTCGCGCCCGCGCACGACGATGTGCGTATGCGGGTTGTCGGTGTTCCAGTGGCTGACGGCTATCCAGTCGAGGCCCGTGCCCAAGTCGGCCTCCATGCGGCCCATGAGGTGCTGCGTGTAGGTGCGCAGGTCTTCCAGCTCCGCGCCATCCTCGGGCGAGAGGATGAAGCGGAAATGGTGCCGGTCTTCGGCGCAGCGTTCCTTGAAGGCGTCAAGGTCGGCAGCATCAGTCTGCGGCCCGTAGGCTTGGCCCGGTTCGCCGTCGCGGCCCACACCGTCACGCTTGATGTAGCGCAGGTGCTTGGTGAGCGACTGCGGGCTGGCCCGCTGGTGATTCACCAGCAGCGTCTTGATGGTCACGCGCCGCGACATGGGCGTCAGCTTCGCCCCGGCGAAGCGCGCTGCCGTGTGGCCGCGCCCCAGGCGCGAGCCGGGGCGCTGGCCCGTGCCACGCGCCGACGCCGGACGGCGCACCGCAGACTTGCCGTTGCTGGCTTTGCCCGACTGCTTGAGCACCTTGGAAACGAAGCTCTGCCCTTGGCCCTTGCCCCGGTTCTTCGGGGCGCTGGGACGCACGCGGAAATCGTCGTCGCTCTGGTCGGTCATGGCTGCGCTCCCTGCAAGCTCTGGCGTGTCCTGTCGTGCGAAGCACGCGGACATGCCTGCATTGGCGCGGGCCTCGCGCCACACGCGGCACGGCGGCGAAGCCGCGCCGTGCCGCGCCACCCCCACGTGCAGACTGGCTTTCGACGCGGCCCGGTGCCGCGTCCTTTTGTCTTGCCTTCCGCCTTTGCCCTTCGCTGTCGCTCCGGGCGTCGGCGGCCCGGCGGCGCTGCTGCACCCGCAGCCAGCCCGCCGGCGAACGCGGCGACGGCCACAGGCCGGCAGCGTTCGAGGCAAGACGCCTGCACGTTGGACGGCTGCGCCGAAGGCAGCGCGAAGTGCGGTGCGAATGCACCCGCACTGCACGCGCGACGATACGGCGACGCCCAGCAGAACGACACGCCCGATGGCACGACAAGGGGCACGGCAACGTGCAGTGAGTCGGTGGTCATCATGGGCGAGCCTCCAGCCAGATCGGACGCGCGACGCCGATCACGGCGGACGTGCTGACCGGCCCGAAATACCGGCTGTCGAACGACGCCGGATTGGTCGAACTGAGCAGGAACAGTTCGCCAGGCCGAAGCTGCCGGCACTGCGGCCAGGACGGCAGCGGACGGCCCAGCCGGTCGGCAGGCCGAACGGCGGCCGCCGGCACGCCGTCGATCCACACCAGCGCGTCGAAAACGCAAACGTGCTGCGGCGCGATCGCGCCCACGCGCTTGAGCAGTGGCACGCGCGCCGGCAGATAGCCGCGCTGCGCGGCCAGCGCGGCGGCGTCTGGCGGCAGCGTCGTCAGGACGATGCTGTCCACGGACAACGGACGTGGCAGCGAGCCGGGCCGATGGCGCAGCGGATCGACGCGATACCAGCCGACGGCCACGCTGTCGGACGGGTTGTAGATCAGGCGCGGCAGTGGATGCACGAAGGACGCCCAGGCCAGCGCAGCGAGGCCGCAGGCGGCGAGGCCCGCGAGCACGATGCGAGCGCGCAGGCGCGAGCGAGGACGCGGCGCCGTGCCAGTAGTGGAAACGGTGGTCATGGCAGCGCTCTCCCGGTCAGCCAGGCGGCGTGCCGCTCGGCGGTGTATTCGGGCAGCGGCAGGCGCGCGGCGAGCCGGTTGGCGAGCGTGCGCCAGTACGCAGGCGAGGCGGCTACGGGCGCGATGCCCAGCGCCTCGATGGCGTCGATGCGTTCCAACACGGCGCGCACTTGCCCGTCGCCCTCCGCGTGCAGCAGCAGGCGCGCGCCCGGCTGTACGCCGGGAATGCGCTGCGCCGCGTCCAGCGGTGTGCAGGTTTGCATCACCATGAGCTGCCAGCGCACGGTGCCGTAATCGTTGGTCTGCCAGCGCACGCGGCAGAGCACAGCGCCCGGCAGGAACGCCGCGCTGCGCCGCCAGCGGTCGAGCTGGTGCGTGCGCGCGGGTTCGCCGAAGCGCAGGTAGAGCTTGAAACGGGCCTCGATGTAGGCCAGCGCCACGCGCGTCAGCGGCGCGGTGGCCGGCTGGCTGGAAGGCGCTACAGGCGCAGCCGTGGCCGCGACAGTGGCAGGCGCGGTGGCTGGTGCAGTGGATGCGGTCATGGTGTGTTCTCCCTGCGGTTCTCGGGAAACTCCCGCTCCAGCAGTCCGCGCAGCAGGTCGGCGACGGTCACGCCTTGCGTGAAAGCCGACACCTTGATGCGCGCCCGCAGCGCGGGCGTGATGTCGAGGGTAAGGCGAGCCGTGTAGAGGTCACCCTTGCCCAGCGCATCGGCGTCGCCTTGGCGAATCCACGCCTCGGCGTGCGGATTCGCAGGTGGGCGTGCGCCGATGCCGACGCGCTTTGCGCGAGGTGGTGGCTTCGCTGTCATGTCGTCCACCGCAGCAGCTCGTCCACCAGGGCGGTGATTTCGCGGGCGGCGGCGCTGTCCGGCGCCGTCTCGCGTGCAAGTCGGCCAGCGGCCACGCTGTCGGCGAACACGATGCGCTGATGCACTTCGGCGCGCAGCGCAGGAAGCGGCTGGTCGGCAAGTGCCTGACGCGCTTCGCGCCCGATCACGGTGGTGCTCACGCGCCGATTGATGACGAAGGCCGCGCGCAATGCGGGGCGAAACACCTGCGCCTCGCGGATCAGCGCCACCATCTCGGCGCTGGCCCACAGGTCGTAAGGGCTGGGC
>NZ_JBANEL010000044.1:0-23325 GCF_040187735.1 Comamonas sp. w2-DMI
GTACGGCACGCTCGCGCACCTCGGGCGAGAACTTGTTTGACTTGGTCATAGCTCCATCTTCTCAAGTGTTGGAGCCTCCTCAAAACCCGGGGCGATTCAGAGAGTGCAGCAATTGACCTCTTGGTCAATCACAATGATGCTCAACAGCAGCTGCATCATTTATGCAATATTTGGTGTGTGGCAGTGCATGAGCGCATAACCGATCCGCATGAGGTTTCTCGCTTGGATGAACGCTTTCACATCGATCTAGTGGCAGCTAGTGGCAACCTAGAGATGGCTCGTATTCACCAAGATATTACGAATCGAATTCGCATCGTACGCCGCTTAGAGTTCACTCGTAACTACAGAATCGACATCACCTACGAAGAGCACAGCATGATTTTGAATGCCGTGCTCCAACAGGATGCAACTCAAGCCAAGAAGATGCTCCAAAGACATATCCAGAACAGCCGGGATGAGGTCAAGAACATAACTCTACACAACCTACACCAAGCTCAAGTGCAACGAACATAAAAATTGCTGTGAGACAACTGTGAATCACACCGGGTTTGGTGGAGGCTAGTTTGTTGAAGTGCAGGCGTTAGCCTGCACGGTCTTGGCAACTTGCCGTCAGTAGTTTGCCTCAGCCTCCGCTGGCGGTATATGTCCTATGGATTCCAGCAATCTGCCGTGGTTGAACCAGTGCACCCACTGCAGCGTTGTCAGCTCCAGGGATTCGCGTGTTTTCCACGGTCCTCGCTTGTAGATGACCTCCGTTTTGTAAAGTCCGTTGATGGTTTCGGCCAGAGCGTTGTCGTAGGAATCTCCAGTGCTACCCACCGAAGGCATCAGGCCAGCTTCCTCTAAACGTTCTGTGTAGCGAATGGAAACGTACTGACTGCCCCTGTCGGAGTGATGAATGAGCTCCGTGTCACTTGAAGGCCGCCTTGCATACAGCGCCTGCTCCAGCGCATCCACCACAAAGTCCGTACGCATGTGGCTGCTGACCCGCCAGCCCACTATGCGGCGGGCATAGACATCAATCACAAAGGCCACAAACATTTGCCCTTGCCATGTTGATACATAGGTGAAGTCTGCAACCCAAAGCTGGTCAGGGCGCTGGGCTGTGAACTGGCGGTTGACCAGGTCTAGCGGACTTGGCCGTGCCACATCTGGGCGTGTCGTACGTACCTTCTTGCCACGCCTTGCACCTTCAAGGCCCAGCTTGCGCATCAGGCGTTGCACTGTGCAGCGGGCAATGGGCAAGCCCTCTCGGTGCATCTGCTTCCAGACTTTGACGACGCCATACACCTGCCAATTGGCGTGCCACACCCGTTGAATATGGCTGCAACGTTCTTCATCTGATTGGCTGCGCTGTAAGCGCAGCCACGGGCAGTTTCTTTGCTGAACCCTGCGCCTGTAGCCCGATGGGGCAATTTGCAGCAGCCTACAAATTGGCTCGACCCCATAGGCATCACGGTACCTATCTACGAAGTCAATCAGCTCTTGATGCGACGGTCCAGCTCCGCCTGCGCAAAAAAAAGCGCTCGCAGCCTTGAGGATGTCATTGGCACGGCGCAGTTCCTTGTTCTCTCGCTCAAGTTGTTTGAGCCGCTCACGTTCATCCGTGGTCAACCCTGGCCGTTGGCCTGCATCTATTTCTTTGCGCTGCACCCACCCATGCAGGGTGCTGACCGAGCAACCTATCTTGGGGGCAATCGATTCACACGCACCCCACAGTGATGCGTAATCCGCTTGGCATTCCTGCACCAAACGTACGGCACGTTCACGTACCTCGGGGCTAAAACGAGCAGCTTTAGTGTTCATGACTCAATCCTCTCAGGAGTGGAGCCTCCACGGAAGCCGGTGTGATTCACTTCCGTGATGCTCGTAGCGATGCTCGCGTTGGTTCAATCGAAAAACGTATTGAGAAAGACTACGGTCTTCCTGCGGGCTCTGTACACATCAGGAACCCCGACGGTCGAAATGCCCGCAGTGACAAGGAAGTTGGAAATCTCCGCAAGGACTACGAGAAGAAATAATCTTTCGGCGAATCGTTGCCATGAGCTGAAGTCAACCAGGACTGGGGCAAGATTTCAGCCATCCAAGAGCCCTTCTGAGCCTGCCCATGGATCGCCATGATCAAGTGCCGTCATCAAGAAGCGCTTGAACTTTTAAGCGAACTTCTTCATCAGCTTTCCCATACTTGAATAGCAATTCGGCAATTTCATCGTCCGTGTCGGCGTAGAAGAAGGCCACAGGCACCTGCAGCACTGCAGCCAGCCTGCGTACCGTTAGCAAGTCTGGCTTGTGGATGCCAAGCTCATAGCGATTGATGCACGTGCTGGCCACGAACGCATCGATGCCCGCTTCAATCCCCAGCATCTTTTGCGACAGCCCCGCAGCTAGGCGGGCCTGCTTGAGCCTCGCGCCCCATTGTTCATCCGCGTCGGACATCTCGCACCTTTAAAAGGCTACGAGATTCGTAGTTATGCTTTATTCTCGATACTACGAGTTACGTAGTTTTCTGGGTTGCGAATGGCTGCCCAGCTCAATAAGAAGGACAAAGCATGGTGGTGAGCAGGGGAGTGCGCTGGTGCGCAGCGTTAGGGGTGTTGGGGTTGACTGTGGGCACATGGGCACATGCAGGTGTTCGTGGCGGTACTCAGCTGGCATCGAAAGTGCACGATTACTACGCGGAGTGCCGTAACCCAGACACGGAGCTATGCACGGTGCAAAGCCCCGACTCATCGCTGTACATGTACACGGTGCTTACGCCCGACATTCCCTTTGATGACTTGGGCGCGCATTGGGTAGTGGATTTGCGCAAATTTCCAGCTGCCAAAGGCGCCATCAAGGTGCTGCGCGTGGCGACCAGCACAGGCGAAGTGCACGCCATCCGTTTGAAGCTGGTTTATGGGGCCACACTTGCTCAGAACAGCGCAGGGGCCAAGGTGCTGACTGTGCCGCCTGAAGCCAAGCCTGCAACGACATCTACAGCACCGGCTGCAGCGCCATCACAGCCTAGCACTTCGATTACAGCCAACCCGCCCTCTAGCTCATCGGCGGTTTCTGTAGCAAAACCAGCGCTTGCCGCACCTCCTCAGCCACCAAGCCATAGCACCGAGACCCAGCAGTCAGGGCGTGCTGAGCAGCCTGTTTCTTCTGTCAAAAAGTCGACTTCATCGCCGATACAGGAGAAGGTGGCTACTGGCTCCAAGCAGCAAATCGCCTTGAAGCCGATCTGTTTAGATGGCATTTGTGTGGGCACTCCTGTGCAGAAATTGAGCGCCCCATTGGAACCAACCTTGTCCTTAAAAGAGCACCTGCGCTCTGGCTTACGGGCAGACCCTCATCGATTTCCAGATTTAGAAGATCGAGCTAATCGACTGGAAACGCTGTACAAAAAAGGCGACATGGATGGATTTGCTGAAGAAGCCATGGACTGGATTAAGAGCAGCAACAAAGCTTCGCAGCTAGAGATCAACCTTTTCCATTTACGACAAGCCTACTTGCTGGCTTATCAAGCACTTGGCAATAAGCACTCAGCTGATACCGTGTCGCTTGCCTTATATCTAACACCACAGGTTTCCAGAGACAGGCATAACCAAGGAGTCAGCCTAACAAGACTATTTAACAGTACTGCCAATCCATTGACTTTTATTGAAACAAATGCCCTGAGATTCGATGCAGAGCTGGGAAAGTTGCTGGCGAAAACGAAACCAAAATTTTGTGATGCATACCGAATGGTGGGGCACTACACCAGCAAATCGGGATATCCAACGTTAGTAGGTGTTCAGTCAGATATTGATGGTGAGCTCAAAGTTTCAGACATCACCCGCGTCTTTTCCACCTCATCAAAAGACAGCCTCCAGCTTTTTGCGCGTGAATTGAATGCCACTTATGAGCCCTACAAAGGCAGCGATCTCATCAGCATTGATGTGAAGTATCCCTCGATAACACTGGTGCTGCGGCACCCAATGCTGGTTCATGATTTCAACGCCACTTCCCTCAATGCCAAGCGGGCTGCAGTCTGGCAACAGGGGTGGATGGACTTCAAAGAGAAAGGTGGGGACATGACAAAGATCATGCAGGCTATTCGTGAGCGAAATCAAGCCACCTTGCCCGGCTGCAAACCCAAGGTGTTGCCGCTGAATTGATGGGTGCTGACCATGGTCACTATCAACACCAACCTTCCATCACTGGCTGCACAGCGTCAACTGGATGCTTCGCAGCTGAGTCTGACCACCACCATGCAGCGCCTGTCTTCGGGCCTGCGTGTCAACAGCGCCAAGGACGATGCTGCAGGCTTGGCTATCAGCGAGCGCATGAACACCCAGGTGCGGGGGATGGCAGTAGCCAGCCGCAACGCCAACGACGGGATCTCTTTGTCCCAAGTTGCTGAAGGTGCGATGCAAAAGCTCACAGACATTTTGCAGCGCAGTCGTGAACTGGCGGTTCAAGCGGCTAACGGAACCAATTCCAGCAGCGACCGTCAAGCCTTGGACTCTGAGCGTGCGCAGCTGCTACAGGAGTTTGCTCGCATCGCCAGCACCAGCAATTTCAATGGGCAAAAGCTCATTGACGGCAGCTTTATGGCGCAGAGCTTTCAGGTGGGAGCCAATGCCGGTGAAGTGATCGGCGTGAACTTGCCTTCACTGCAAGCGCCGAACCTTGTTGCCTATGGCTGGCCGCTACAGCAAAGCCCCAACACCAATAGCTATGCGATTGCCCGAGGTAATGACGAAATGGTGCCCGCTGGCGACTTGATGTTACGCGACAAACCTATTGCTATTGAGCGCAATGAAAGCATGGCATCGATTGCGCAGAAGATCAACGATGCCGGGTTTGATCCCAAGATTTACGCCCAGGCCAGCACCAGCGCTTTGCTGGCAATCAACACGACGCTGCCGCCTTCCACTCCACCCGTTACTGTCACGGTGAAGCTGGTAGCAGGTGATGATTTGTCCAAAGCACAGTCAGTTTCTTTCACCTGGGATCATGCCAACCCTGATGTCGCCAGCATCAAGCAGGCGATTAACGCGGACAGTGGTCAAACCGGTGTGCGGACAGAGGATGGGCGGCCTTACACGGATAACATGCGTCTGGTCAATGACGCAGGGTAAACGATCCGGGTATCTATGCAACCAGGCAAGAAGCACGCAGCGATGTGTTAGCTACACTGAGATGTTTTACAACCCCATCCGCAGACATTCGTCTGCGGATGGTCTGTCTCGGTAGAGTTCGAGAGACGCAATTCCGTAAAGCTGGCAACTGTCTAGGAAATGCTGGTCGATTCAAGCGCACCATCAGTGATGAGGCGGCCCTCAATGGCATCTTGTTTGTTCTCCAAACTGGCATTGCATGGGAAGACTTACCTCAAGCTTTGGGCTATGGCAGCGGCATGACATGCTGGCGACGTCTACGAGACTGGAATGCTGCAGGTGTGTGGGAGCAACTGCATCAAGCCATGCTTGTTCGCCTTCGCGAACATGACCAAATTGATTGGAGCCGTGCCAGCATTGATGGCTCCTCGGTGCCAAGCCCCCCGGGGGCCAGGAAACAGGACCTAACCCCACGGACAGAGGCAAGTTAGGCTCCAAGCGGCACATCATCGTAGATGCCCAAGGCATCCCGTTGGTAGTCTTAGCCAGTGGCGCTAACCGGCATGACTCGATGATGTTTGAGCCGTGTGTAGACGCTATACCTGCAGTCAAAGGACTGCAAGGCCGCCTGCGAGGGCGGCCCTACAAGCTTCACGCAGACAAGGGCTACGACTACGCCCGCTGCAGGGCGTATCAGAAAAAGCGTGGAATCGTCAGCCGTATTGCAAGACGTGGTGTTGAAAGCAGCGAGAAACTGGGCAAGCATCGGTGGGTGGTGGAGCGCACCCATGGATGGTTTACAGGGTTTGGAAAACTGCGCATACGCTTTGAGAGGCGGCTGGACATACATCTGGCCTTGCTCAAATTAGCGGCAGCAATCATCTGCGCACGCTTCGTTGATAGGTTATGTTAGCCACTCTTAATAGACCTACACGTTGGCGTCGACAGTCAGCGCCTTCCAGTTTTTCTTTTATATCGACCTCTCATGTGCATTCACAATTAACTTTGTGAAATCGCGATTTTGAATTCCTCGTAATTCAAAATTTTCAGAGGAGTAGCTGCCGGATTCCCTTCGACATCGGGTACGTCAAGCCTAAGATTTTTTTCAAAGTAAAAGAGGAGTGATTTTTTAATAAAAATTGACAAATTGCCATTTACCATTTCATAGTCTTCCATCACCCCACGCCTCTGAACTTCATTAAGATTAGGGTTGGGGTGAAGCTGGACTTCAAAGAGCTCATTCCAGGCAACGTCATTGTCAATGGCACTTTCGGCCTCGCCAAAGTTTTTAGTGGCATCACAGCGAGACAGAAGGAAATCTCGGAAAGCCCGTCTGCTGTGGCAAAAAGCTCGAACGTGCCAACGCGCACCATCGTTCACAAACGAGTGCGGGGAAATCCATCTCCACGCCTTATCCAAATTTTCTTTGTTCATCGATTGATACAGAATCTCAATCGACCGTTTTTCTCTTATCGCTCTTATCAACGCTCGAAGGACATCCGATTTCACCCGCCTGTTTGGAATGGGCATCCGAGCAACACTAGGGACTTCGCCCATCCAAGAATCCGTCAACCGAACACGGCCCCCAGACGCGTCGTGCAGATGGGCAAGGTAGCTATCTGCACTGAGGTCTAGAAAGATCGGTTTGAAGTCTTCTGTGCTGACATAGCGCTTCTCGCTTGAGTCATACACCAAGTTGCCGGGAGCAAGCTGTTGGTAAAGGCCAAGGTCCGCAGACGCCTGCGGGGTCGAAACCCCAAATTTTTCTGTGATGTCTCCACGTCGGACACCACCTTCCCAGTAGAGGCGGAACTCAATGAACTCGAGGCGCCGTTCAGTGCCCCAGCGAATTTTGTCGATTGCAGATTTCATGAATATAGTTACTTGACGGGTAAAAAATCTCTACCCATAATAAAACTATACGCAATGGGCCAATCCTTGTCCACGCGGGTTACATCCGGAGATAGCTGTGAGCCACACTTGGAACCACGAACGTGCCAGTACCCACATCGACAAGAAGATGGAGGATGTGGAGACCGTCACCATCAAGCAGTACGGGCGTGATATGTCGCTCGATTCCATCGCGACCAACGCGGCGTACCGCGTTGATGGCGTTCACATGTACGCAGACATCCAGAATCTGCGTGAGATGCTGAATGTGACTGACGTGGAAGGCACGGACTGCCACAAGCGCACGTTGCGATTTCTTGACCAACACTATCGCGCCGTCAATCGGATCCTTAAACGCGTTGACGCGCGGCGGGTGGACTTCCACAACCAGCGGCTGCACTCTCTCTTTACAAAACCGTACAACTCCGAGGCTGGAGCGGAAAAGAAACGCGTGCAACGTGCGGTCGCGACGGCACAGCTCATGATTGACGTCCTGAACGAGACCAAAGATGACGATGCAAAGATCCCAGCAGCAGTCTTGCGCGTTGGCATCGATACTGGGGAGACACTGGCTGTCAACAACGGGCGCAACGGAAATCGCGAGCCATTGTTTCTGGGCGATGCCGCAAACCATGCTGCGAAACTGGCCAGCAACCTGTCCGCCAAGGGTATCTACCTTACGAAGGCTGCACGTTTGGCGATTGGCCTCAAGGAAGTCGATACGCCGGAAAAGACGGCACTGACCAAGGACGAAATCAAGGACTGCCAAGACGCAGCGGACCTTGATGTCACCGCTGAAGCCATCGTCAAAGAGTGGCGCGAAGACCAGAAAAACAATCCTCTCGGAGGCTTTGTTTTCACGCGACATACTCCTCCGTTTTCGACGATGGACATCCCGACACTGACCCCCGGCAACTCGCGCCGTCAGGAGGCGGTGAGCATCTACGCAGACATCGACGGCTTCACAGCATATGTCGCAGACAACATTCAGAAGAACGCTGAGAACGTAGTCCGTGTGCTCCATGTGCTCCGCGCCGAACTCGAACGCGTGCTCACCACAGAATTTAAGGGACGGCGAATACGCTTCATTGGGGACTGCGTCCATGGCCTAATCTGTGAAGGCACTGCAGCGACTACGGAAGTGCAGGACACGATTTCTGAGGCTACACGTCTGGCTGGTGCATTCCGCAGCAGCTTCGACCTTGCAATCGAGAAGCTCGAAAAGAAAAAGTACTTTTCCGGAGAGATGGGGCTCGCCATCGGCTTCGATTACGGCCCAATGACAGTAACCCGTCTCGGCGTGAAGGGAAGTCGTGTTCGCTGTTCGGTGAGTCGTGGGGTGCTTTCCTCCGAGGACGAACAGGTCCGCTGCGATGGAACGGAAACGGCCATCGGCCGGAGCGCATATGACGAAGCATCCGGCGCGGTAAAGAAGGTGTTCGGCAGCAAGCGCAAGGTTGCAAATTTTGACTACTTGGAAGCCACAGAAGCTCTTGCGGACAGTGGTGACAAGGCTGCGAACAGTGCCCGCGCGATTGGCACGGTCGCAACCACGCCTGCTATTGCCCGAGCCCAAGAGCAGATCGTGCGGCCCTACTGCGGTGTGAAGAGGGCTTGATGCCAACTGCCGTCGAGCTCATCGCGGCAGTTGCGCCCGCGTACAACGCAGCCGCTGAACCCATTTCGGCCGTAAGCGTAATTCTCCGGTTCAGCCTTGCCATCAGTGATGGCCGGACTGTTCCGTACGAAATCGAAGTCAAACAGGTCGGGGACAGGAAGGCGACGGCAAAGGAGCGCCAACCGATCAATTTGCCCGAGTTTTGCCCCCAGCGCCATATCAATTACGACGGCTCCTTCTGTCTTTACTGGTGGGAGGTATCCAACTTAGACATTACGGATGAGGAGACGGCGCACGCGTGGTGGGGAACCCTGTGGAAGTTCCTGACGCTTCAGGCCCGGGTAAAAAAAGCTCGGCGCTGGCCAAACGAGAATGAGTGGGCCCACGGTGCTGCCGCTGTCCATCAACATAGAGCAGAGCTAGCGGCGCATGAGCTCGGGGCCCAATATGAGGTCGCATTGCAGGAAAGGCGGCTTTCAGTTGTCAAGAAGAAGCGCGTCTTGCAGCTTTTCAAAGACAAGAGCCATCTTTACAGCGTTTGGCTAGACTCCAAGAAGGTTGTGAATCTTAAGCAACGCTGCCTTTGCGGCTCGACTGGAAAAAAGGGCCGTAAAAGACTCCGTAGGTGTGGCTTCCATTCTTCAGACGCGTCCAACCTGGCTTTTGCTCTCCTTCTTTGGGAGATTGAAGAAAAAGCATTCTGGGAATTTTTTCAAGAAAGCCAATGCTGTGGAACTTGTGACAACTGTCCACTGCAGCGTTGAACACCTAAGACCTGCAGCCTTTACAAATGAGTACGAACAAAGACAAACTGTCCAGCGCCCAATGGATTCTTGAGCGGACGCTCGGATGGATTGCTGCGGCCGAAATCAAGGTTGGAGCGATAACTGCCATCGATGTGGCGATGCTCACCGCATTGGGTGCATTCTTTAGCGTGGAGCCGTCGAAAAGTCCTTGGGTAATTCTCTTAGGAGCGAGTGCCTCTGGGGCACTCTTGGTTGCTTTGTTCTGTACCGCAATGGTACTCTTTCCACGGCTGAAGGGTGGACCTAAAGAATCGCTGATATTTTTTAGCGCAATTACAAGGTTGTCTCGGGCCGACTACGTCATGAGATTCGAGTCTGTTAGCGAGCAGGACATCCTCAAAGACATTGCAGCCCAGATTCATCGAAATGCTGAAATTGCGCATGATAAGCATTGCTGGGTTAAAAGATGCGTAGGCTGGTCGTTGTTTGCTGTGATTCCATGGATTGCAACTGTTGGTCTTCTCGTTAAGTACTAATCCGACTTGGTGCAGAGGCATTGAGCTGGTCAACGCGATTGCCTAAGAGAAGATTAAAAAGACTAGAAAGAAATCCAAGAAATACTCTAGAGGGATCAAATTAATGGCCGCCAATATTCTGCTTGGACCCGTGCTTTCATTTCGGGGAGTCTCAAAAGGAAAATGGAAAGTCAGTGCGCTCATCGGGATTGACGAGAGCGACAAAGCACCTAAATTCGTCGTTGATGGGAAGGCGGCATCAAAGAGCTTGGTATTGCTCAAGCATGGGGGGCGCCAATACCTGCGCTACGACTTGACAATTAAGCAAGGCGATCAAGAGCGCAAAGTCGAGTACACGATTGAAGACGTGGACGAGGTATGGCATTTCACAGTGCCAGGAAAGGACTATGCGCCTCGCATGGCGTATGTGTCGTGCAATGGCTTTTCGGATCCCAGCAGCATCCGAAAGCTGATAAAAGGGGAGAACGCGGTCTGGGCGGATCTACTGTGCAACCATGACAAACAAGTGCGCCCCGATGGCTACATGCTCGACAAGGAGCAGCTGTGGCATGAGTCGCTAACCCACGACAAAAATCTGCAGCGTTTTCATCTCCTGTTGATGGGTGGGGATCAAATCTACTTTGACTCAATCTGGGAAGACGTCAAAGAACTCAAGGGTTGGATCGGATTGCCGAGAGACAAGCAGTTGGAATTCCCAGTCAGCCCTGAGCTGGAAGCAAGGATTGAGGACTACTACCTCACGCTGTATGTCGGGAGATGGCTACCGACCGGGAGGGGCGTCTGGGGAGTCAAGAGCAAGACGCTCGATGCCGCACAAGCAATGGCGCGGACTCCAACCGTGATGATGTGGGATGACCACGACATTTTTGATGGCTGGGGTTCCTACAGCTGCGAGATGCAGCACAGCCCTTTGTTCAAACGCCTATTCCATCATGCGCGGCGAGCATTCTGGGTCTTCCAAATGCAGCACGCGGCTGATCAGCTGCCTGAGCTGGAGTTGCGCGAAGATGTGCGCGTCAGAGCGAATGATCCGCTGTTCAAGAAGATCGAGTGGTCCAAAGTCCTCAAAGGCGATGCTCTCGCTTTGCCTCTGTTGGATCAGCAACCGGGGTTCAGTTTTGCTCACGCTGTAGGCCCCGTACAGCTATTGGTTGCCGACCTGCGGACAGAACGTTCACATGAGCAGGTCCTTGGTCCTGACACGTGGAGCGCGCTGAAGGCTTGGCTCAAGCAAATTCCAGAAAACGGTCGCAAGCATCCAGGAGTGGGATGCCAACATCTGCTTTTTATGTCGTCCGTACCCGTCGTACACCCGAAGCTGACGCTGGCAGAGGCCTTTCTGGACAACTTCGGCTCCGACCATGTGCTGGATAGCAGTGCAGATGATCTGAAAGATCACTGGACCCATGACGACCATGAGGGCGAACGGCTGCGCTTACTCGAGACGCTGTTTGCGACCGCAAAGGCAAAGCAGCTCAGGGTGGCAATCGTCTCGGGGGATGTGCATGTGGCAGCACATGGGGTCGCCTATCGAAAAGACGTCGGTCCTCAGGATAACTGGGCGCAGATCCAGCAGTTCACGTCAACGGCCGTGGTTCACCCATCTCTGGTATCTGTGGCTGAGCGACTGTTCTTTCACGTCCTGGATAGCGTGGGCAGGATCACGCAGAACTTGGACGTTAACACCAGCGCAGAGATGCTGATCTTTCCGCAGTCGAATCGACGAGTCTTAGCTGCGCGGAACTGGCTGGCTATCGAGCTGGATACTGGAGCGGCCAATGCCACCGGCTCAAAGCTCTGGGCTACTTGGCGATGCGAAACGAAAGATGGGCTAACGAATCACCTGATGGCTGTAGAGCCGACGTTGATGCCAGTAGGTGCCATTGCCCCGTAGGTGACCCCTTGCCTGCTTCGCAGCGATGCTGCCGGTCGCCGCCGGAGGACATATTCACGCAAGCCAGACTCATTCGTAAACCTGAACCCGGAATGTCGGCGATACACGCCGCGCACTATATACAAGAAGGAAGACATGCTTCAACGATTTCAAGGTGACGACGGCCGCCGCTTGCGCGTGCAGGCCATGCTGTCTCAGAAGATGGTCGCGGGCAACCGCGAGCTGGCTGAATACCTGGCTGACAATGCAAAGTTCATCGAAGTCACAAAGGATCACGTGCTGATCCAGCAGGATGCGGCCGACAACGACGTGTTCTTTGTTTTGACCGGCGCGTTCAACGTCCTGGTCAACGGGCACATCGTGGCGCGCCGTTTCGCCAACGACCACGTTGGCGAGATGGCCGCTGTGGAGATGACGCAAAAGCGTGCGGCATCCATTGTGGCCACGGAACTGAGTGTAGTAGCCCAGATCCCGGAAGCGCAGTTCTCGACCATCGGTAGCAAGTACCCAGAAGTGTATCTGGCAGTGGCTCGTGAGCTATCGCGGCGGCTCCACCAGCGCAACGCGCACGTTGGCGCTGCCCGCGACCGCATCAAGGTATTCGTCATCTCCTCAAAAGAATCCCTCGGCGTCGCGCGTGTCGTCCAGAACGCGCTCTCCTACGACAACTTTGTTGTCAAACCCTGGACCGACGATGTATTCCGGGTCGCGAACTACCCATTGCAGAGTCTGTTCGACGCCGTATACGACGCAGACTTCGCCGTCGCGATCGCACACGCCGACGATACCACCTCGGTCCGTGGCCAGACTTGGCCTACACCGCGCGACAACGTGATCTTTGAACTCGGCATGGCTATGGGGCACCTTGGTAAGGACCGGGCGATCCTGATGGAGTCGCGCGAGCACGGCGTAAAGTTGCCCAGCGACATGACCGGCATCACTACGATCCCCTATAGGTACGAGCCTGGCTGCGACGCCGCAGCATTGATGGGACCTGCGTGCAACCAACTGCGCGATCACATCCTGAGGTTCGGGCTAAACGTCTGAGATCTCGAAGATCGGTACAGAGCAACTAAGGGATGCTCCACAAGTACGTGGAACTATAGACATCCATCTTGCTCATGGACGTCCAGTACGCTTTCTGTCACATGTCTTGACCGTTATTAAGCTTCACGTCGTCATAGACAGCATTGCTGATCAACGTAAGCTTGCCCCGATTCTTCGTGGGTTTCGCTGCTCAGTTGGCTGCACGCCCAATCCAAACAAGGTCGCTATCCCTTGGCGTTAGCACGAGGTGCCGCGGCCCGACCGCCGAAAGGTGCAACAGCCTGCCAATTTCGGCATCATTGTCCGGAAGCTTCCAAGGCACACTGGTCACCCCAGGAGGGTGGCCTGCACCGTCAGGCTTCGTTCGCCACTGTCACTCAACCTCAGAACCCGAACGGCAGCACTCAGTCTGAAGCTGCTATTTAGCCTGCTTCCCACTGGTACAACTTTTCTTTTAAATATCCATTTGAATATATCAAATATATTTGATATGCAAATATTGGCGATGTTTTAAAATGAGTATGCGCTTGTATTGCATAGCGCAATCGGCCGCTCGATCATTGATCAGCTGCTTCTCTCGCTCGACGTCCTGAGCTTCCCCCCGTTTTGTGCGCCTGAATTGATCAGGTAGCTTGCTCGTGCATGCGTTTTGAATGCTTGTGCGGCGTAGCCATGCCTGTCAATTTGAGGTCGCGAGCTTTGGGGAAGTATTGGGTAGCACAGGGCACTTCTTTCCCACTTTTCCCTTTTGGAGTTTTCTATGACTGATACAGGTCAGGCCGCCGCATGCCCAAACGATTCTTCTCCTGCTGCTCATGACAAGGCTGCTGCTGGTACGCCCTTGTTTGCCTTGGGCCAGGTACTGGTCACACCTGGGGCATTGGAACTACTGGAAACCCATCAACTGACTGCACTGCCGTTTGTGCTGCGCCATGTGTCGGGTGATTGGGGCGATATCTGTGCTGAAGACAGGCAAAGTAATGCTGACGCTTTGCAGTACGGCTACAGGCTGATGTCGGTGTATGTGATTTCCAAGGCAGAACGCCTGTGGATCATCACGGAAGCTGATCGCAGTAGCACCACGCTGTTGTTGCCCGAGGAGTACTGATGCTGGGGCGGCACTTTGTGGTGCACTCGCAGCTGAGTGTTGGCCGCTCAGGTGCAATGGCCTATCAAAACAAGCTGCTGCTGCGCCAGGGCGAAAACGACATGGCTTGCGGGCACCACTGCGTGCTGATGGCCTTGATGCTGCTGGGCCAGGTGTCACGCGATGCCCTGTATGAAAGCGACCTTGATGCCCGCCTAATGGAGGTCAGCGCCATGGGCCAAGCTTTGTACTTTAGTGGCTGTAGCAGTGCCGCCATCAGAGAGCAGTTTTCACCGTTTTCTGAACAACTGCAGTGCCGCCAATTGCGCCGCAATGTCGAGGCCCGCACGGTGGCCGCATTGGAATCTGACCATGTGTGCCTGGTGCGCTTCACTTCGCCCAGCTACAGCCATTGGGTGCTGGCAGTGGGTGCGATGTATGCCGATGGCAAGCCACATTCTTTGCTGGTGCTCGATCCCTTGATGGACGGTGTGCCGCTCACTCCTTGGAATGCCTTGCTGGAGCATTGGGGTAGCAAAAAGCTGCGTAACACCAATGCCCGCTGGTCAGAAAAAGCCACCTTGGACAAGGTGGTGCAAGTCGGTTTGCGCAGCCGCCGTGGCACGGCCATTGCGCTGGCTTGAGTTTCAGTTTCTCGATTTCTTTCTTCTGATTTCCCTTGTGCACGTTGTGCGCCTGGTGCTTAGCTTTTGAAGCTGCACTCAGGTGCCGTTGCGGCGTGCCTGTTTTGAAAGTTTGACCATGCACCCTTATCACTTGAGGTGGTACCGCTACCGGCGTTTGTTGGCTGCGGTGATGACCTTGCCTGCACTGGATACCTCAACGCCTGTTCCGCATGAATTCAGTGGGCAGTGGCCGTGCTGCTTCAATGGCTGCACTGAAGCGGGGCGTTATGTGCATGCTTCAAGGCCATGCATGGAGCCGCAATCTGCCATGGTGCTCGAATTGGTTGATGCGGCTTTGCAGGCGGTTGAGCCAATCAGCCAGCGCACCGTTGCATGGCAGGCATTTGCACGGTGTGCGGTGCCCCAGTTGGGTTTGGGCAGCTTGGCACGGCTGGTGGCACTGCTGCAGCAATACGGGCCTGATGAAGATGCTGAATTGGCCCTTTTGCTGTGGCAAGGTGAAATCACCCAGCAAGTAGTAGCCATCAAGGCCGTGCAGCGTTTGCGTCGCCTGGTCGCATTCTTGCAAAGCCAGGGCATCACGGATGCGGCCAGTTGGTTGCAGTGGCGGGATTCGGCAGATGCGCAAGCGGTTGTGCACGGTGCGCCGCATCAAGCACCAGACACGATTCACGCTTTGCTTTGGCACTTGGACAGCGGGCGCTGTGATGTGCCTTGGGTGCTGACGTTTGCAAGGCGAGTGTTGTGGCAGGCTCCTGCGCATGGTCACGTCATGCTGGCTATTCAAGAAATGGCCGAAGCCATGAACCTGAGTGCCAAGGCTTTGGCCAGGCGCATAGCGTGGCATGAGCGGCTGTTTCAAGCATTGGGCGATGTGCCTGAGCTACGGCTGGCGTGGTGGCGGTGCGTGAAGCGCACTTTGCAAGCCCAACTGACCAACGCCACGTCGGTCAAACTGCAAGTGCAGGGAGTCAAAGAGCCTTTGCCGCTGTCGTTGGCCGTGCACCTGCGCCAGGGGCAACCCATGCTGACGATTCAGCTGCCCCGTGCGTTTGGTGCGGCACCCGCATGGCCCAACTTGACCATGGTGCAGCTACGACAAGAAGGCTGGGGGCCAGGTCTGGGGCTACGTTTGCTGTTGCGAGGCGAAGGCGTGCTGCCAGCCCAGCTGCAGCTGGACATCGCCAAACGCTGGAAAGTAGCGCAGCTGCAGCCACCAGTGTTTGAGCGCATCAGTGCCACCAAGTGGGAAATCAGCTGCTGTTGGTGCGATGGGCTTTGGAAGCCTTCAAGCCTTGATCAGGCTGAAGTTACGATTTGGGCCATCGACACGGCGCTGCAGGTGATGGAGTATGTGTTGGTGCTCAAGGGCATGTTCGGCGAGCTTCAGGCAACAAAAAAGCCCTGAGCGGTTGGGGTTCAGGGCTTTAAGTGCAGGGTAGTTAAGGAGTGATTGCTTATATTTTGCGCAAACAATTCCGTATAACCAAGCGTATAGCGGTATGTTGATTTTTTGAAATACCGTTATAAATCAACAACTTACACTGGATCTTGGCGGAGGCTGTGAGATTCGAACTCACGGAAGGATCACTCCTTCGGCAGTTTTCAAGACTGCTGGTTTAAACCACTCACCCAAACCTCCGGGTGGCGCAATTTTACACAAGGAAGCTGCCTGCCCAGTCCCTCCGGCAGCAGTTGCTGAAACAAATCATGCCTCTCCTGTGTCACGACAGCAGAGGCGCGGGGCCCCCATGAAAAAATGCCCCGAAGGGCATTCGTGTGGGCACTGAAGCAGGCGCCCGTACAGGCGCCTGATCCGCTTAGCCGCGCAGGGCGATGGCCTGTGCAGCAGCCAGGGCCGTCATGTTGACCACGCGGCGCACGGTGGCCGAAGGCGTCAGCACGTGGGCCGAGGCAGCGGCGCCCATGAGAATGGGGCCGATGGTGGTTCCGTGGCCGCCCGTGGTCTTGAGCACGTTGAACAGGATGTTCGCGGCGTCCAGGTTGGGGCAAATCAGCACATTGGCCGCGCCGTGCAGGCTGGACTCCAGCAATGCGTGGCTGCGGACGTCCTGCGACAAGGCCGAGTCGCCATGCAGCTCTCCGTCGCATTCGATGCCAGGGTTGGCCGCGGCGAACAGGTCGCGTGCGGCGCGCATCTTGCGGGCCGATGCGCGGCTGGAGGAGCCGTAGTTGCTGTGCGACAGGAAGGCGACCTTGGGGGGCAGGCCAAAGCGGGCCACTTCGTCGGCAGCCATCTTGGCGATCTCGGCCAGCTCTTCGGCGGTGGGATCTTCGTTGATGTAGGTGTCGGCGATGAACAGCGTGCCGGATTCCAGCATGACGGCGTTGACGGTCGCGAACTCGCGGGCATCCTTCTTCAGGCCCAGCACGTCCTGCACATGGGTCAGGTGGCCGTCGAACTTGCCGACCAGACCGCACAGCATGGCATCGGCATCGCCCAGATGCACCATCAGCGCGGCGATCAGGGTGTTGGAGCGGCGCACGGCAGCCTTGGCGGCTTCGGGCGTCACGCCGTTGCGGCCCATCAGGCGGTGGTAGGTTTCCCAGTACTGGCGGAAGCGCGGATCGTCTTCGGGATTGCAGATCTCCACGTCCTTGCCCAGCTGGATGCGCAGGCCGGCCTTGGCGATGCGGGCTTCGATCACGGCCGGACGGCCGATCAGGATGGGCTTGGCCAGTCCGTCGTCCAGCGCGACCTGCACGGCACGCAGCACGCGCTCGTCCTCGCCTTCGGCATAGGCCACGCGCTGCTGGTTGGCCTTGGCGGCGGCGAACACGGGACGCATGAACATGCTGGTCTGATAGACGAAGCGGGTCAGGCTCTCGCGGTAGGCAGCGATGTCCTCGATGGGGCGGGTCGCCACGCCGGATTCGGCGGCAGCCTTGGCCACGGCCGGAGCAATGCGCAGGATCAGGCGCGAATCGAAGGGGGTGGGGATCAGGTAGTCGGGACCGAAGGTCAGTTCCTTGCCCTGGTAGGCGGCGGCGACCTCGTCGCTGACGTCCTGCTTGGCCAGCGCGGCGATTTCGCGCACGCAGGCCAGCTTCATGGCTTCAGTGATCTTGGTGGCGCCGCAGTCGAGCGCGCCGCGGAAGATGTAGGGGAAGCACAGGACGTTGTTGACCTGGTTCGGATAGTCGGAGCGGCCGGTGGCGATGATGCAGTCCGGACGGATGGCCTTGGCCAGTTCGGGGCGGATTTCGGGCTCGGGGTTGGCCAGGGCCAGGATGATGGGCTTGTCGGCCATGGTCTTGACCATGTCGGCGGTCAGCACGCCGGGGGCCGAGCAGCCCAGGAACACGTCGGCGCCGTTGACCACGTCGGCCAGGGTGCGGGCTTCGGTCTTCTGGGCGTAGCGGGCCTTGGAGGCATCCAGACCGCCGGGGCGGCCTTCGTAGATCACGCCCTTGGAGTCGACCATGTAGACGTTCTCGCGCTTGACGCCCAGGCCGACCATCACGTCCACGCAGGCGATGGCGGCAGCGCCGGCACCGGAGACGGCAACCTTGACCTTGTCGATCTGCTTGTCGACCAGTTCCAGGCCGTTGAGCAGGGCGGCGCTGGAGATGATGGCCGTGCCGTGCTGGTCGTCGTGGAACACGGGGATGTTCATGCGCTTGGACAGCTCCTGCTCGATGTAGAAGCACTCGGGCGCCTTGATGTCCTCGAGGTTGATGCCGCCCAGGGTGGGCTCCAGCGAAGCGATGATTTCGATGAGCTTGTCGGGATCGCGCTCGGCCAGTTCGATGTCGAACACGTCCACGCCGGCGAACTTCTTGAACAGGCAGCCCTTGCCTTCCATCACGGGCTTGCCGGCCAGGGGGCCGATGTCGCCCAGGCCCAGCACGGCCGTGCCGTTGGTGATCACGCCCACCAGGTTGCCGCGCGAAGTGTATTCGGCAGCGCAGGAGGGGTCGGCCTGGATGTCCAGGCAGGGGTAGGCCACGCCGGGCGAGTAGGCCAGGGACAAGTCGCGCTGATTGGACAGGGGCTTGGTCGGAGTGACGGAAATCTTGCCCTTGACGGGGCTGCGGTGGTATTCGCGGGCCGCGTCGCGCAGGGCTTGTTCGGCGGTGGACAGGTTTTGTGTCATACGAAAAATATCAGCAAGTTGCTAGTCGGAGCTTACCGGAAGGCAAGAGGGTTTTGCGGTCAGTTCTGTTTTGCCCGAAGTGCATCGACGACAAACCCCCTGACGCCTTGTGTGCGGCAGGGGGTCTGGGCCGGCGGGTGAGCCGGCGTTTACTAAGGTGCCGCTTTAGTGAGCGTCAGCCTGGCGTGCTGCATTGATGGCAGCGCTGTTGTCTTTGGCGGCTCCGTTGAAGAAGAGGTTCAGCAACACAGCGGTAATCGAAGCCAACAGAATACCGGATTCGATCAGCGGATGGATGGAGTGGGGCATCCACTGGCGGAAATTGGGCGCCACCAGGGGAATCATGCCCACGCCGATGGACACCGCCACGATCATGGCGTTGTGCTTGTTGTCGCGGAAATCCACGTTCGACAGGATGCGGATGCCGGTGGAGGCCACCATGCCGAACATTACCAGGCCGGCGCCGCCGAGCACCACGGTGGGCAGGGATTCGATCAGCGCACCCATCTTGGGCAGCACGCCCAGGATGACCAGGATGGCGCCGCCGGCCACGCAGACCCAGCGGCTCATCACGCCCGTCACGGCCACCAGGCCCACGTTCTGCGAGAAGCTGGTGTAGGGGAAGGTGTTGAAGATGCCGCCGATCAGCGTGCCCAGGCCGTCGGTGCGCAGGCCGCGGGTCAGCTCGTCCTGCGTGATCTCGCGCTTGGTCATGTCGCCCAGGGCCAGGAACATGCCGGTCGACTCGATCATCACCACCACCATCACCAGGCTCATGGTCAGGATGAGGATGGGGTCGAACACGGGCATGGCGATCTGGAAGGGAAGCACCACGGTGAACCATTCGGCCTTGGCGACCTTGTCGAAGTTCATCAGGCCCATGGCCACCGAGATCACGCCGCCGATCAGAATGCCCATCAGCACCGAGATGTTGGCGATGAAGCCCTTGGCAAAGCGTGCGATCAGCAGGATGGACAGCAGCACGATACCCGAGACGGCGGCGCCCTGCAGGTCGGCATACTTGGGGTTGGGCACGGTGGGCAGCACCGAGAAGCCCTTGGGCACGGGGGGCAGGGCCGAACCGGGGGCGCCGGCCATGGCCTGGGCCTCGGCCAGCCACTTCAGGTGCTCGGGATTGGGCACGGAAGGAGCGGTGGGGCCCACGGGGTTGCCGAAGATCCAGTTCACGCCCACGCGCATCAGGCTGATGCCGATGACGGCAATGATGCTGCCTGTCACCACCGGCGGGAAGAAGCGCAGCATGCGGCTGATGATCGGCGCTATCAGGATGGAGACCACGCCCGCGCCGATGACGGAGCCGAAGATCACTCCGGCACCGGCAGTGCCGCCCGTGGACTGGGCCATGGAGACCATGGGCGCCACGCTGGCGAAGGTCACGCCCATCATCACGGGCAGCTTGATGCCGAACCACTGGGTGGCGCCCAGGGCCTGGATCAGCGTGACCAGGCCGCAGACGAACAGGTCGGCGGAAATCAGGTGCGCGACCTGCTCGGGAGGCAGATTGAGCGCGCGGCCCACGATCAGCGGCACGGCGACTGCGCCGGCATACATCACGAGCACGTGCTGCAGGCCGAGCGCGGTGAGTTTGCCGAGCGGCAGGACCTCATCTACGGGATGCACATTGGGTTGCATAAAAGCTTGTCTCCTCACTCCATGTATGAATACGGATTTACTGCTTGGCGGTTGCTGGCGGCAATCCATACAAAAAGTGTATACAGCTCATAACGGGAAACATCTACCGGTAAACCCTGCGTGGGGAAACCGCGTGGTGCCGCGCGCGAATCGGTTATGCAACAAACGCATGGATGACTGCCGAAAATTGGAATGGCTATGAAAACCATAGCTTCCTGCGCCTGTATCAGCTTGTTAATGGAAGGATTCTGCTTTTAATACCAGTTGCGGATTGCGGTGTTAGCTCCTAAATCAATAGCTTTGCTCTATGTTTGTTGAACAACCGATCAGTTCCGTACTGCTTTTTGTGTGCTGCTCAGGGTAGTTAATACCTGCATGCATGTAAATGGGCGCCACAGTGCGGCGCCCGCAGTTTTCACAATGAACGCCTGCCGACCTGCCGACCTGCCGACCTGCCGACCTGCCGACCTGCCGACCTGCCGACCTGCCGCGTACATTCTGTCAGCAGGCGGTTTTCATGGACTGCGTGGCGGCGGTGCGGCCGGCCGGCAGCCGGTGGCTCAGCAGCACCAGCAGCAGCCCCAGGGCCGTGAGTGCGGCCGCGGCCCAGGCGATGGAGGTCAGGCCCATGCCCTGCGCGATGACTGCACCGCCGGCCCAGGCTCCCAGGGCATTGCCCAGGTTGAAGGCCGCGATGTTGAGGCTGGAGGCCAGGTTGGAGCCTGCATGGCCCGCGGCCTGCAGTACGCGCATCTGCATGGGTGCCACGCCTACGAAGGCGGCAATGCCCAGCAGCAGCACATAGGCCATCGCCAGCGGCGTGCCCGCAAAGGCCCAGCGCCCGGCCAGCAGCACGGCCAGCAGAACCAGCAGCGCGCCGGCCAGCGCACGCAGCACGCCGTGGCGGTCGGCCAGCCTGCCGCCCGCATGGTTGCCGATGGCCAGGCCCGCACCGAACAGCAGCAGCGTGATGGCGACCCACCGATCGCCCATGCCGGTCACCTGCGTGAGCAGCGGCTCGATGTAGGTGTAGAGCGTGAACACGCCGGCAAAGCCGACCACCGTGATCCCCAGGCCCAGCCACAGCTGGGGTATGCGCAGCACGGCCAGCTCCTGGGCCAGGCTGTGCGCGCCGGCCGTTGCCGCATTGCGCGGCACGAACACGGCCAGAATGCCCAGGGCCGCCACGCCGACCAGGGCCACGGCGGCAAATGCCATGCGCCAGCCAAAATGCTGGCCGATCCAGGCGCCTGCGGGCACGCCGAGCAAGGTCGCCAGCGTCAGACCCGAAAACATGAATGCAATGGCCGAGGCCTTCCTCTCGGGCGGCACCAGCTGGGTGGCCACCACCGCACCTACGCCGAAGAACGTGCCGTGCGTGAGCGATGTCAGCAGCCGGGCCGCCATCAGCCAGCCGTAGCTGGGCGCCCAGGCGGCCGCGGCATTGCCGGCGATGAAAATGCCCATCAGAACCAGCAGCAGCTGCTTGCGCGGCCAGCGGCGGGACGCCAGCGTGAGCACGGGAGCGCCGACGGCCACGCCCAGCGCATAGCCTGAAATCAGCGTGCCTGCCGTGGGAATGGAAATCTGCAGATCATGGCTGACCTGGGTGAGCAGCCCCATGATGATGAATTCGGTGGTGCCGATGCCAAAGGCACCGGCGGCCAATGCGAGCAGCGAAGCCGGCATGAGGAGCGTCCTTGATTGCAATGTCGAGGACCGAACTGTGGGGCCGGCAGGCGGACGGCGGTAGCCACCCGGCTGGAAACGTATTTGTTTCTTTGAGGAATCAATCTGAGGAATTCCAATGATTCGAGATCTGGAAACGTCGCCGCGAGCGGTTGCGGCAGCGGCTTCGCCAGCCGGCGAGATCAACCGCCATGCGGAGCTGGAAGTTTTTGTGCAGGTGGCCGAGCGAAGCAGCTTTTCCGCCGCGGCACGCCATCGTGGCATGACGCCCTCGGCCGTGAGCAAGACCGTGGCGCGGCTGGAGGCGCGCCTGGGCGTGCAGTTGCTGCGCCGCTCCACGCGCCGGCTCGAACTCACCGCCGAAGGCGAGCAGCTGCTGCTCCAGGGCCGGCCATTGCTGGCCGACTGGCAGGCGCTGGAGCAATCGATCGCCCGCCAGGGCCAGCCGCAAGGCCTGGTGCGCATCAACGCCAGCACCAGCACCGGCCAGCACCTGCTGGTGCCGCTGGTGGCCGAACTGATGCAGACCTGGCCGGGGCTGCAGCTGGATCTGAGCTTTACCGACCATGTGGTGGATCTGATCGAGGCCCGGGCCGACATCGCCATCCGCTGGGGGCGGCTGCCGTCGTCGGACATGGTGGCGCGCCTGCTGGGCCGCACGCGCCAGGTCATCGTGGGCGCGCCTGCCTATCTGCAGCGCCATGGCGTGCCGCGGCATCCGGATGAACTGGCCGGCCATGTGCGCATCGGCTGGAACTACGCACGCGCCGTGCCGCACTGGCCGCTGCAGGTGGCAGGGCAGCCGGTGGCCGTACCCATGGGCGAAGTGCTGCGCCTCAACGACGGCGATGCCATGCGTGCCCTGGCCGTGGCCGGCGCCGGGCTGGCGCGGCTGTCGCTGTACCACGCCTGGGAGGATCTGCATGCAGGCCGGCTGCAGGCCGTGCTCGAGGAATTCAATCCCGGCGATCTGGAGCCCATCCATGCCGTCTACGTGGGCAAGCCCGGGCAGTTGCCGGCCCGCACAAGGGCCGTGCTGGATTTTCTGAAGAACCGCGTGGACCTGCGCCATGCCGAGACCTTCCCCGCCGGGCTGCTGCTCAACGCGGCGGGCTGACGGCGGCCCGGCGAGTGGCCATGAAAAAAGCCCGCCCGGAGCACCCGGGGCGGGCTTTGGCGCCTTTACCTGCAACTGCGCCGCTGCAGGTGCCGCACCGCTGTCAGGCCGTCAGGTCCACCAGCGAACGCGCGATCACCTTGGTGGCGCGGCGCAGATCCTCCAGCACCAGGCGCTCGTCGGAGCGCTTGGCGTGCGA
>NZ_JBANEL010000045.1:0-22549 GCF_040187735.1 Comamonas sp. w2-DMI
TTCAATGAATCGAGGCATGCCATCTCCTGAAACCGAGATGAATTGACTTTATTCAGGTCATGGGTTGGCTACGAGAGGGTTTTCACACAGCCTCGGTCGAGAGCACCAGTTCGCCCCAGGTAAAAGCGGTCACTCGAAATTCATGTCAGTCCAGTGACTGCTTCGCGGTTGGAGCGGACCTTTGTGGAGGTCGCGCTCCAACGACTGCTGTGGACATTAGTAGTCATCGGCATCTTTGAATTGGGCGACTGCAGACAGCCTGAAGCCGCTGATCCTGTGACGACCAGTGGCCTTCGATCTTGCGGTCTCGGCAGAAGTGGACATTCACGCGCTTCGCCAATGAACCTGGCGCCAAAGTAGCCGAGGCGCTCAAGGAGGGGATGCATCGGTCGGCCGCTGGACCTATCCACGCCGACACAGTTTGCGGACTACCTCAAGCAGGAAGATGCGAAGTGGTCGGAAGTTGTGCGCAAGGGCAACATCAAGGCCGACTGAGGCTCGTGCTGCTCGGCGGGTGCGTGCGATTCGAACAACGACAGGCGGAGTTCAGCGACCGGTATTGGCGATTGCTGCCGTTCAGACCCAGGATGGTGAATGACGCAGATCAGCCTGAAGCGTCCGGCCAGCGCTGCCGGTTCGAGGTATTCCGGGGCTCCAAGCCTGCGCGGCGGGGAGTGTCCGCAGGGCATTCCCCTGGAGGAAAGCGACATAACGCTGGGGTCGAGGCGATAGCTTCTGAGCGATGCTGACGCTAGTTCCCAGAGGCTTCGCAGCTCAGCTTCCAGATGGTCGTTACGCCGCCTTGCCTGCCAGCGCCGCCGCCTGCTCCACCAGAAACTCCACCAATACCCTCACGCGCGACGGCAGCAGGCGGCCATGCGGGTACAGTAGGCTGACAGGGCGTGAGCGACCGGCAAACGCCTGCAGGACTTCGACCAGCGTGCCGTCGGCCAGTTCCTTCTCGACCACAAAGCGGTAGGTCTGGAACAGTCCTGCCCCGGCCCGGGCCAGGCTCACCCCGGCCAGCACGTCGTCAGCGCACAGGTAGTGGCCTTTTTCGCAAAGGAGTTCTCGCTCCTGGCCGCCTTCCTTGAACAGCCAGGCAATGGGCCGGCCGCTGCTGGGCAGATCGAACTGGATGCACTCATGCTGCTCCAGATCCTCCAGAGTCTGCGGCTGCCCGGCCCGCTGCAGGTAAGCCGGGCTGGCCACCACCACCAACCGGGCGTCTTCGAGATGGCGGGAGACCAGGGTTGAATCCGGCTGCGCGCGGAAGCGGATCGCCACGTCGAAGTTTTCCTCGCGGAAGTCGATGTTGCGGTTGCCAATCTGGATCTCGAACCTGAGCAGCGGGAATTTCTCGCGCAGCGCGGGCAGCAGCGGCAGCAGCCGGTAGTGCCCATAGGTGGTGGGCGCGCTGATGCGAATGGTGCCGGAGGGCTCCACCTGCTCGCCCGTCACCTTGCGCTCGGCCTCCACCAGCTGGTTGAGCGCCGCGCGGCATTGCTCGAAGTAGTCCTTCCCGCCCTCGGTCAGGCGAATGCTGCGCGTGGAACGCACGAACAGGCGCACGCCCAGGCGCTTTTCCAGGCGCGAGATCGAACGGCTCACCGCCGCGGGCGTCACCCCGGCCGTGTTGGCGGCCGCCGTGAAGCTGCCGGCCTCGGCCGCCAGGCAGAACAGCTCGATGCTGCCCAGCAGGATGTCGTCGAATTGCCGGTGCATATTCATTACCTCGTGTAATGAGACAAGTGTACGAGATCCCATTTATTGCTTTTTGATGCGCCAATAAAGTTCACTCAACCGGCGGCGATCTTCAACAACGCCATACCGGTCACAGCAACCCCACGCATCGGAGCATCATCATGAGCAACGCATCTCCCACCGTCATCATCACCGGCGCCACCAGCGGCATTGGCCTGGGCCTGGCCGAGGCCTTTCTCAGAGAGGACTACAACGTGGTCGGCACCGGCCGCTCCGCAGAGCGTCTGCAAGCCACGGCCGAACATCTGAACGCCGGTGAGCGTTTCGTGGGCGTGGCGGGCGATGTGGGTCAGCCGGAGTCGGCGCGCAAGGTGTTTGCGCAAGCCATTGCCCACTTCGGCAAGGTCGATGTGCTGGTGAACAACGCCGGCATCTTCGCCGCCAAGCCCTTTGTGCAGTTCACGCCCGAAGAGATCGAAGAACAGATCTCCACCAATCTGAAGGGCACGCTGTACCCCTCGCAGGAGGCGGCCCGGCACATGAGCGAGCGCCGCGCGGGCAAGATCATCAACATCACGGCGGCGGTAGCCATGCAGCCGCATGCCAAGGTGCCAGCCCTGCTGGCCGTCGCCCTCAAGGGCGGGTTGAACCAGGCCACCCGCGCCTTGGCGCTGGAACTGGCCCCCTACGGCGTGACCGTGAATGCGGTGGCGCCTGGCGTGACGGACACGCCCATGCACGCGGCCGACGACCACGATGCCCTCGGCAGCCTGCATCCGCTGGGCCGCCTGGCCCGTGTCGACGAGATCAATGCCGCGGTGCTCTACCTCGCCAAGGCGGACTTCGTGTCGGGCACGGTGCTGCCCGTCGATGGCGCCTACAGCGCCGGCCGCTGAGTCCTTTCCCTCCCCCCGTCTCAACCGATTTTTCAAACGGAGCAGCAATCATGAAAGTTCTGATGGTCATCACCTCCCACGATCAACTGGGCAACACCGGCCGCAAGACGGGCTTCTGGCTCGAAGAACTGGCCGCCCCTTACTACGTGCTCAAGGATGCCGGCGTGCAGATCACGCTGGCCTCGCCCAAGGGCGGCGAGCCGCCCATGGACCCCAAGAGCAACGATCCCAGCTTCCAAACCGACCTGACCCGGCGGTTCGAGCAGGATTCGGAGGCGCAGGCCCAACTGCGCAGCACGGTGCGGCTGGACAGCGTGAATCAGGCCGATTTCGACACGGTCTTCTACCCAGGCGGCCACGGCCCGATGTGGGACCTGGCCGAAGACCGGCATTCGATTGCCCTGCTCGAATCCTTCATCGCCGCGGGCAAGACCGTCGCCCTGGTCTGACACTCCACGGCGGCCTTGCGCCACGTGAAGGCTCCTGACGGCAAGCTGCTGGTGGCAGGCAAGGAGGTTACCGGCTTCACCAATGGCGAGGAAGCCGCGGTGGGGCTCACCGAGGTCGTGCCATTCCTGCTCGAGGACGAGATGCTCAGGCTCGGCGCCACCTTCTCGAAGACGGCCGACTGGGGCGTGCACGTGGTCCACGATGGCCAGCTCATCACCGGCCAGAACCCTGGCTCCTCCGGCCCCGCCGCCAAGGCGCTGCTGGCCGCGGTCCGGTAAACCCATCAGCTCGGCACAGGGAGGCACCATGCCATCCATCGCAGCAAACTCCTTCCCGGCGCCGTCGCTGAACGTCTGGCGCGCCACGGTGGCCGGCGCCTGCGCCAGTCTGATCGGCATTGGGCTGGCGCGCTTTGCCTATACACCGCTGCTGCCGGCGATCATCGAGGCGCACTGGTTCTCTGCCTCGGCCGCAACCTATCTGGGGGCTGCCAACCTGGGGGGCTATCTGGCCGGAGCGCTGGCCGCTGGCGCCATGGCCCGGCGGGTGCCGGCAATCGTGGTGCTGCGCGCCATGATGCTGCTGGCGACGGCGTCCTTTGTGGCTTGCGCCGTTCCGCTGTCCTTTCTGTGGTTCTTCGCCTGGCGCTTTGCGGCCGGCGTATCGGGCGGCGCCTTGATGGTGCTGGCGGCACCCACCATCCTGCCCCATATACCGCCCAGCCGGCGCGGCTTTGTCAGCGGTGGAGTCTTTGCCGGCATCGGACTCGGCGTTGCCGCCTCGGGCACGCTGGTGCCGCTGCTGCTGCAACGTGGTCTGGTCAGCACCTGGCTGGGCCTGGCATGCGTCTCGCTGCTGTTGACCCTGGTGGCCTGGCAAGGCTGGCCGGGGCCTGCACATGCCGCTGCCGAGCCGCAACCGGCACCGCAGCAGGCAACACCGGCCCAGGCGCAGCCAACCGCCGGACTGCGTGCCCTGTATGCCGAATACGGCCTCAACGCCGTCGGCCTGGTGCCGCACATGATCTTCCTCGTCGACTTCGTGGCACGCGGCCTGGGCCAGGGCGTGGACGCCGGCGCACGCTACTGGGTGCTGTACGGCCTGGGCGCGGTTGCCGGGCCGCTGGCCAGCGGCCATCTGGCGGACCGCATCGGGTTTGGCCGCGCGCTGCGTATGGCCTACGGGCTGCAGATCATCGCCGTGGCGATTCCCGTGGTGAGCGTGGGCAGCGCGGGCCTGGCCATCTCCAGCGTGCTGGTCGGAGCATTCACGCCCGGTGTGGTGCCGCTGGTGCTGGGCCGTGTGAACGAGCTGCTGGCCCACCAGGGCGATGCCGCCAGGCATGCCTGGAGCCGCGCCACGACCAGCTTTGCCGTGTTCCAGGCGCTGGCCGCCTACGGGCTGTCCTATCTGTTCACGACCCGTGGCGGCGACTACCGGATGCTGTTTGCGGTGGGCGCCTCGGCACTGGCGCTGGCCTTGACGGTCGATCTGCTCGCCGCCAGAAGACGTTTTATCAACGGAGCCACACCATGAACAACACCATTTCCTATGACGCACTCGTCCACCAACGCCTGGCTGCACGCGGCCTGGCACTGCCCACGCCGCCCAGGCCCCTGGGCCGGTACACGGCCGTGAGCCAGGCAGGTGATCTGCTGTTCATTTCCGGGCAACTGCCGCTGGCTGATGGCAAGATCGTCTGGCAGGGCCAGGTTGGCCGGGAGCTGAGCACGGAAGAAGGCCGGCATGCCGCCGAGCTGGCCGCGCTCAATGTGCTGGCCCAGATCCATGCCCATCTGGGAGGTTTCGAGCGGCTGGACCATATCGTGCGCCTGGAAGGCAATGTGGCCAGCGCCGAGGGCTGGTTCCAGCAACCCGCGGTTATCGACGGCGCTTCCGAGCTGTTCGCGGACGTGCTGGGCGACAAGGCAGGCCATGCGCGGACGATCTCGTCGCCTTCCCAGTTGACGGCCAATGCGGCGGTCATCCTGGTGGTGATCGCGCAGATGCGTGCCGAGTGAAGGAGTAGAGAGATGTCTGAAGTCTTCCAGAGCGCTGGTGCGCAGCAGGTCATTGCGTATGCAAGAGAGAAATACCAGGACGAATTGCAGTTCCTCTGGCAGCGCTTTCCGAAGAACGCCATTCTGCGCAGGCAGGACAACGACAAGTGGTACGCCGCGCTGCTGGTTCTGGAAAAGCGCAAGCTAGGGCTGAACGAAGATGGCCTGGTGGACATCATCGACCTGCGCGGCGACCCCGAAGCCATCCGCGCGCTGGTGGATGGCAAGCGCTACTTCCCGGGGTTTCACATGAACAAGAAGCATTGGTACACCATGTGCCTCGATGGCTCCGTGCCCGTGGAGGAAGTGTTCGCCCGGCTGGATGAAAGCTATCTCCTGGCCAGGTAGCCCAAGCCGTGGGGTCGCCCATGAATGGCAGGCGGCCTCAAAGAAAACCTTGATGTCCCACTTTGTTGGGAAGAGGCTCGCCGCTGCGACCGGATGTTTGAAGTTCACCGCGCCCAGGACGGAACGGCCTGGGCGCGGTGCTGATCGCGGTTATTCCTTCGTCTCGATGATCCACCACATGGCACGCGGCAAGGCGCGGCCCGTGATGGGATGAATGTCGGTGAGGTCGGCGCGGGCCGACCAGCCCGAGGGCGGGCGGTAGCCGCACACGTCGCCCTCGCCGTGCCAGTGGCGGGCGCGCACCGTGCCGGGCGCGTAGATCGCCACCATGCGCGGGCGGTTGGTGGTGGTGCGGGTCATGGGGGTTTCTCCTTGCGGCGAAGCGCCCCGGTCAAGGCCGGGGCACTTGCCTTCGGCGCGGGTCAAGCGGCCAGCGCCTCGGCGGGTTCATCCGCCATTGCCTCGGTATCCTCGGGGGCGTCCTGCTCCGGGCCTGCCCTCTGCGCGGCATCCTGCGGGCCTTCGGCCTTGAAGATGGCGGGCATCCAGCCCGTGCCATCGGCCAGCCGTTCGGCTTCGCTGGCAATGTCGGCCTTCTTGAGCTTCGCCAGCCGGGTGACGTGCTGCGGCGCGTACTCGCCCACCGCATCCAGAATCACGGCCTTGGAAACGTGCTTGAAGTAGCCTTCTGCGGTCGGCTTCCACCATGCGGCCATGTCGAGGCCCACGGCCTGCGCCAGTTCCGTGCCGGGTTGCTGCACCGTGGCGCGGGGCGTCACCACGTCCACCGTGGAGGCCACGCACACGGCCAACAACCGCACCAGTTCGTCTTGCGGCTTCGCCAGCAGCGCGGCGAACAGTTCGGCGCTGTCCTCCGGCAAGGCTTCGCCCGCTACCTGTTGCAGTTCGCGCAGCGCCACGGCGGCAGGCGATTCCGGCCAGTCCGGGGCCATGCCTTCCAGCCGGTCTTGCACTTTCAGGCCCACGCCCAGCGGCAGAAAATCGCGGCTGCGGCCGTAGCGGCTTTCCTGCAAGACGGTCTGCACCATGCCATGCACCACAGCGGCCAGCGCAGCTTGCGGATGCCGGGCGACTTCGATTTGCAGCGCGGCGGTGCGATGGGCGCTCAGGCGCTGGGCCAGCCGGTCGGACATGGCGGCGGTCTTGGGCTGCCTGTCGTCGTCTCCGTCCTCGTCATCGTTCGCGGCGTCCTCGCTGCCGAACCCTTGGCGTAGCTTTTCCAACGTGCGCAGCGCCTTGGCCTCGGCCTCGCGCATCAGGCCGCGATGAATCACGGCCTCGCCGTTGCGGTCGATGGTAACGATGGCACCGGCTGCGGCCTTCACGTTCGCGCCGTAGTCCTGCAAGCCATCTTCCAGCGCCTGCAACTGCTCGCCCAGGGCGTCGACTTCCTCCTGCAAGGCGTCGGCCTTGTCCTCGTCGTCGGCGTCCAGCGCGGCATCCACGGCTTCGGCCAGTTCGTGCATCTTGTTTTGCAGCTTTTCGATACGCTGCGCTTCGCGCTTGTTCGGCTCGCGGCGCTCCCTCGGCGCACGCTGGAAAGCGTGCAGGTCGGCATGGGTCATGCCCGGCGTGGTATCCACCCACGCCCAGCCCTCGGCGCGAACTGTGGCGGCGATGCCCGCCAGCCGGTCTTGCGCCAGCCGTTCCAGCAGCGCGGCATCGGTCAGATACACGCCCGCGTCACCTTCCGCGAACAGGTCGCGGCGCACGCCGCCGCCTGCGGCCTCGTAGGTGTCCAGCCCGACGAAGCACACCAGCGGATGCCGGTAGGCGTCGATTTCCCGCTCGGTCAGGCGCTCGCGCAAGTGCGAGGGATGGCGCTGCCACTGCGGCGCGTCGTAGAACGCGGCTTCCTGCGCGGCGTGGTCGTCGGTGATGGAAAGGGCCATCAACTGGTCAAGGCTCACGGCGTCGGCCCGATAGTCCGCCATCAGACGCGGGGAAACATTCGCCAGCTTCAAGCGGCGTTGCACCACCAGCGGCGTGACGGACAAATCCGCCGCAATGTCCTCGATGGGCCGGCCTTCGGCCACCAGCGCGGCGAAGGCTTCAAACTGGTCTGCGGGGTGCATGGCCTCACGTTGCACGTTCTCGGTCAGGCTGGCCGTGCGGGCCGTGCCATCGGCCACCTGCAGGCATGGCACCTGCCAATCCTTGGCAAGGCGATGCTTTTTCGCCAGTAGCTTCAACGCAGCGAGGCGCCTGCCACCGGCCACCACCTCGTAATGCTCGCCATCGGCGGCAAGGATGACGATCAGGTTTTGCAGCAGGCCCACGCGCTGGATGGACGCGGCCAGTTCGGGGATGGACATGCGCGGGACGGTCTTGCGCACATTGCGGCCCGTGGGGCGCAGCACCAGCCGCGACAGCGGAACCAGAATCATGTGCTTGCTCGGGTCGGCGGCTTGCAGCGCGGGGGCTTGGACGGCGCGGGCTTCGGTAGTGGTAACGGCGTTCATGGTGTATCTCCAATCGAGTGAAACAAGGGAATGGAGGGGAAACCGCCCCTCCGGCGGGGAAAACGTCAGAGGGGGTCAAGCCTTGAGGGCGCGCATGCCATCGGCCAGCAGCCACAGGGCGCGGTTCAGGCGAATGTCGGAATCAATGCCCTGCACGGGCCGGGTGCTCTGGCGGCGTCCATTGCTGCTGCGGCCATGCAATCCGCCCTTGGTCAGGTTCTCCTGCGTGCGGTTGAACACGCTCCACAGGTCGGGGCGACGATCCTCGAACCGGCGCGGCATCAGGATTTGCGATTCGGTGACGGGCGCGGGCTTGTTGTCGGTGGGGTCGTACTTGAGGGCCAGCGCGGAACGGGCGAACACTTCGGCTTCGCCTTCATCCAGCGTGATCGCGCGCATGGCATCGCGGGATTCCTTCACGCGCTCGAAGCCGCTCAACACCTCGAAAGCGCCTTCAATGACGGAACCGGCCACGTCGCCTTTGTGGGGCACGCGCACATCGGCCACGGTGTCGCCGCAGACAAGGCCATTGCTGCACACGAACCGGAACATTCCGGCCAGCATCTGATAGCTGCTGGTGCCGTCATGCGAGTTCAGCAGCACGATTTCGTTAGCCTCCGCGCCGTTGATCTGGCTGGCGTGGCGCAGGCGAATCATGTGTTTGGTGTGCTCGCGCTTGCCTTCATCGCGCACGCGGGTTTGCGTCACCATGAAGGGCTGGAACCCTTCTTTCCGAAGCTCGGTCAGCACGGCAGCCGTAGGGATATAGGCGTACCGCTCGGAACGGCTCTCATGCGGGGCGTCCGCGAAGATGGACGGGGCCACGCTGCGAATCTGGTCATCGGACAGCGGGTAATCGCTGCGCAGCGAAGGGGAGCGGGAAGCGAAACGGGATGCGAGTTGCATGATCTTTCTCCTGACAAAAAGAGGTTTGCTGTTCACACCGCACACCGGATTCCTAGATTCGGAGCCCAGCCTTGTGGCTGTTCGGTGCGGTCGGCACGAGGAACCCGGTTGGCCCTCTTGGCCTGGTTCTCACCGTCTTTCCTGAGTTCATCGCCCGCGACGGTCAGGAGCGCGTGAACGGGTGCCGTCAAGGAAACAAGCGCAGGGTTGGTGCGGCCCGCAGGCGCAGCCGAGGACACGGCCCTGCGCGCCTTGATGGCGCACGGGCGCGGGCTACAGTCGCGGACAAGGTGATGAAGTCAGGGAAGACGGCTGGACATGGCAACAGCCGTCCCTGTGTGCCGAACCGCATGGCAAGCGCAAGCGCGCAGGCCCGAAGCTGGAAGCCGGGCCGGAGGCGTCAGCCGAGCGGAGCGAGGGAACGATGGAGGCCCGTCAGGGGCGAGACGCCGCAGGCGACTCGATGCGCAGCACGACAGCGCGACCGGCCATGTCTCCCTGGCCGGGAACGCCCTTACTCAGCCGTGAGATTCAACGTAGGCGGCGAGATGGGCCAGAGATGAGTTCATACCGATCTCATGGTCTGCCTGGGAAATGCCACGCGGTACGTTGTCGGCAACGACCGTGACGACCGTACCGTCCTCTACGGCCTCCAGCACCCAGCGCATCGTCATCGTCCCCGCGAAAGCAGGATCGGGCGAATCGAACACGAACGCCTGGACGATGCGCTGCTGCGGCACCAGCTCAACGAAGTGTCCGGCCACGACATCCGTGTTGGACGTTGACTTGCCGGGGGCCGACGCAAAGGTGAGCGTCATCCGAAACCGCCCGCCGACGCGCGGCTCGAAGATTTGGATCTCCATCGTCGCACCGTCCGGCGGCAACCACTGCGCCACGGCCTCGCATACCACGAAGGCATCGTAGATCGCCGAGGCCGATGCCTTGATGTATCTGGACGCCGCATCGCGGCGACCCGTCGAATGGGTCATGGCTCTGCTCCCGTGGTCAGATCAAACAAGACTGTAAGCGATCCAGTCCCGGCGGGCATCGGGAGGAGAAACGGGGCGCCTTGCGACACCCCAGAAGAATCAGACGACGATCCGCCCGACCAGCCGCGCATCGCGCGCATAGGCGCTCAACCGCTTCTCGGCCCGAAACGACAGGTCGCGCTCAATCGGCAGGCCCAACCCGCCGCGCACCGTCGCCAGCTCGCCCAGGCTGACCCAGCCGATTTCCGGCTCACCCAGCCCCAGGTCGCAAAGACCAAAGGCGTGATCGTGGTCATCGGGATCAATCTCGGTCAGCAGCCAGGTCGCGCCAGCGTCCGGCGTGAACAGTTTGACCACAGGCGCCGGATCGAAGTCCGGGTTCAGCAAGGATTCGCGGCCATTGGCCAGCAGCAGCGCACGCTGCTCGTCAGTGATGAGGACGTTGTTCATGTGAACTCCTGAAAGGATGCCGGGCGGAATTGCCCGAAACCGTCGGCCTCACGGCGCAGCGCAGCAGTCAAGGGTCAAGGACGGCCGCAGGACGCCAGCGTGCCTGCACGCGCAGCCCTTGCACTGCGAGAACAGCGTGGTACGGTGAAGGGGACAGCAAGCCGCCCACCCCGTACCTCCACCCACCCCGGTATTGCGGCAAGTGCGCAGCACGCGCAGGCCCGGTAAGTGCCGGAGCTGCGTCCCCCAGGCGCAGCAAAAAGGGGGCGAAGCCCCCGGGGATCAAAGCAGCCCACGCTCGGCGAACGACGTGGTGCGACTACCCGCGACGATGACGTGATCCACCACCTGCACGTCCACCAGCTTCAGCGCCGCCCTGAGCTGCTGGGTCATCGACTGGTCGGCCGCGCTCGGCTCGGGATTGCCGCTGGGGTGGTTGTGAGAAAGGATGACTGCCGCCGCATTGGCCCGCAGCGCTTCCTTGACCACCTCGCGCGGATGCACCGATGCGCTGCTGATGGTGCCCCGGAACATCTCGGCGTACTCGATCAGGCAGAGCTGCGAGTCGAGGAACAGCACCGCGAACACCTCATGCTCGAAGCCGGCCTGCTTGGCGCACAGGTATTCCTTGACCGTCGCCGGCGAAGTAAAAGACGCCCCGCGCTGCAGCTTGTGCTCGATGGCCTGGCGCGCAGCCTGCAGAATCTGGTCGGTGGTCGCCAGCAGGTAGCGGCCCTGTGCGTCACGCACCATCAGCGAGGCATCGAACGAGGAAAAGGACAGTTGCGACATGGTCGTGCTCCGGTTGTTCGGGCGGAATTACCCGGAACCGTGGAGAGCACGGCGCAGCGCAAGCAGTCAGGGGTCAAGGACGGCCGCAGGACGCAAGCGTGCCTGCACGCGAAGCCCTTGAGTGCGAGAACGCCGTGCTACGGTGAAAGGGACAGCAAGACCGCCCACACCTCGCCCACAACCCATCAGATATTTGGTTTTTGTCTTTCGTATTTGGTAATTTGCAGTAAGCGCAGCGCGCAGGCCCGGATCAACGAGCCAGGCCGCAGGCGTCAGGGATGGACGCCCGAATGGGGCGAAACCCCATAGGGGGTTCGATGCACACAGCACGACAGCCCGACGGCGGAACGCCGGGACGCCCGACACGAGGCATCAGCGCAGAATCTTCTCCATGGCTTTGCCCTTGGCCAGCTCGTCGATCAGCTTGTCCAGGTAGCGGATCTTCTGCATCAGCGGGTCGGGCACATCTTCCACGCGCACACCGCATACGACACCCTTGATGAGCGCCGTATTCGGATGGATGGCCGGCGCCTGGGCGAAGAAAGTCTTGAAGTCGCTGTGCTGGCCGATGTGCGTATCCAGCCCGGCTTGGTCGTAGCCCGTCAGCCAGCGGATGATCTGGTCCACCTCATCCTTGGTGCGCCCCTTGCGCTCCACCTTCTGAACGTAGAGCGGATACACGGTCGAAAACGCCATGCTGAAAATTCGATGTTCGACCATCCTCATTGCTCCTGCGAATCGAAGGAAGACAGCAAGCCGCCAGGCCAAGCTACGGTGAAAGATTCGCCAGACACTGTCTGGCAAATGAACCGAAACGGCATCCGCAATGCTCGTATCAACGATACGACAATCCCGCCAGTGCGGCCTGGAGAACAACCGCACCATGCCCGCTTAGCATGGGACTTCCCTGAAAGTCGAGTATGGTGGTGACACGACAGGCACCAGAACGGCAGGCACGTGTGCCGCCTCCGCTGGAGCCGGTGCCCATCTTTCAACAAGGGAGACAGGCCATGCGGCATCGCCATCCACTCTTAGCCGTCCTGCTAGCAGCATGCGCTCTTGCCGCGCCGATGGCGGCGCAGGCGCAATGCCTCGAATGCGCCCAGCAGATGCTGTCAGCCACGCTCACCGCCAACGCCTGGTACAACATCAACCAGTCCCAGATCGATGACAACAAGCGGCGCGACGCCGACCATGGCATCTGCTATGACGCCAACCGCCATCGGGGTCAATGCGGCGGCAAGGCAAGCGCCAAGGATCGGTTTGACGGCAAGATTCCCGACTGGACGGCCGGCGAAGCCAGGAAGATTCTCGTGGACGTGCTCAAGGCCGGCTATGCCAGCCGCCAGCGCAGCCAGGGCAAGGGCCAGGCCAGCCAGTGGCTCAATACGGCGGCGGGGGACATCGGCAGGCAGATGGCCGCGCTGGAGCCCGAATACTTCCGTCGCTGGGACGCGAGTGACAGAAACCCCGCCGACCAGTGGTACCTGGGACAAGTGCGCCAGATCGCCGAGCGCTACGTCAGCGGCCACCAGGGGCCGGGCCAGGGCGAGGCCATGATTGGCCAGGTGCCCGCCGCCACACGCCAGCGCGCCGAAGATGCCACCTTCGCCGTGCTGGAGCCACTCATCCAGCGCATCGAGAAATCGCAGGGCCAAGCCAGTGCCGTCAGCTGGGCGCGTGAAGTGGGTGGGGCCGTGGGCTCCGGCGTCAAGAACCTGGCTCCCGAATATGCGCAACGCGCCAAGGCCTAGGGCCGGGCCAGCGCGGACCGCTGGTATGTCGATCAGGCCACGCGCCTGGCGCGGCTTCAGGCCGCCAGCGGTCGCTGAGCATCGGCAGCCAGGCGCCGCAGTTTCGCTTGACTGGTGCGCGGCGATTGTCGTTTCACTGATACGAGAATTCTTTGTTCTAGCCTTGCATCGCCAGCGCGCTGGCGATGCAAGGCAATCACCGGAGATCAAGTAATCTCCACAACCATGGGCTCGCTAACTCAACACTGGGACGCATGAAGGGAGCAGGTCAAGGCCATAAACAGAAGTTCACTTGATGCACGCCAGGGTCTGGTGGAGGCTGATCAGAGACGTTCGGCCTTCCCTTCCAAGGTTCGCAACGACCAGTTCCGGACATTCGCTCAAAAGTGACCAGGTAAGTCGGGTCGATTCAGCCCACAGCGAGCCGTTCGAGGCCACCTCGACGATGCTGTTCCGCTACTCGGCACTGACCTTCCCCCGTTTTTTCATACGAAGTGATCTGTTGGACTGTCGCCAACGGAGCCACTACTCTTTTTCTGCCCAAGGTGGCCACACGTCTGCAGAGCGAGGCAGATGCAACAAACTCAGAACAACGCCGTACTGCTCTGCGTGAATCTTCATCTCCCGCAGCGGTATGTCGGCGCTAGCATGAGGAAACCAGATGGATGCGGGGATTTGAGTGCCCACCCTGTCATGCCTGACGTCTGCGTTAGCGGCGAGTGCTCCGTCGGGCACCGGGATAACGTTGTTGCGCGTCCTGAAGAACGCTCCTGCCTTGGCTGCCGGCTCGCTGGACCATGCCCAATTGATGAAACCATCATTGGACATCACCAGCACAGCCTTTTCCTCCGTGTACTGCAACCATTTCAGGATCGCCGCCGTCAGCGACACGCCGTAGCGATCGGCGCAATGCCCGAGCAAGTCCAGATCGACGGTGGCAGTAACCTGCTTGCGGTAGTCGTCGAGAGGCATCAGTAAGTACGACGCGAACAGGTCGGCTTGCCCTTCGATGTCCTTGTCATCTTTGGACCAGTTCAGCATGTCAGCATCGCTGCACTGGAACGACTCCCGGAGTTGCCGGTGCAGGATGTAATGCCCAAGCTCATGGGCCTGCGTGAACCGTACTCGACCGGGTGAAGACACTGATTCGTTGTAGAGCAACAGCCACTCCCTCTTTCCCCCGCCAGGAAAGAGCGCACCGTCGAAACCCTTGATGTTGGCAGCCTGCACCTGCGCGATCGGATCGGACCAACCAAAGATGCGTGCCGCCTCCAGTGCGAGCGGCGGCACGTCTACGGGAAACCGATCCACGCCATGAGCTGCGCTAAACACCTCGGCCAGTTTCGCTAACCGGTTGGCTGCGCGCGGTGGAGTCCAGGCCTCGGTCATTGCGAGGTCTTCTTGAAGGTGCTCAGAATTTTCCGAAGTTGCTCTTTCGCCTCAGGTTCGAGCTTCTGGTAGCCACGAAAGAATGCCTCATCCAGATGCCGTTCCTCTGGCGCCCGAACATCCTCTTCCAAGAAGTAGGTAGCAGCAACGCCGAGCGCGTCGGCTAGCGCCGTTAGTTTCTCTGCCGATGGTCGCTGAGATTCGCGGTTCTCCAGCTCCCAGAGATAGCTCTTGCTGAGCCCTGCAAGGTCAGCCAGCTTTTCGAGCGTCAATCCGCGCTCTTTCCGAAGCTCACGCAGCTTCTCGCCGAGACGTGTCGCCATGGTCCGTCTCCTGTCCAAAATCCGTGGACGAAGAATACCACGATGCCGAACTTTTTGTTTGACATCCGAGAGAACAGGTGTAGCATCCGATCGTGTTCACGATTCCGAACTTTTTATCATGACTCGCTGATACGAGCCAGATCGCCTCATAAGGAGCCTTTCAGGATGTCCCGTACCCATATCGACCATCGCGACCTTGTGCGGTTCGCTGAAGATAAGGTCAATCTGCCCAAAGACAAGGCGGATGAGTACCGCGCGCAAGCGCGGCGGCTGCGCGAGAAATTGGAGGGTTATCTCTCGGAACATCCAGATTTCTCGCTCAAGCGGATTCAACTTTCGGGCAGCCTTGCCAAGGGCACCGCGCTGCGGTCGCTCAACGACATCGATATGGCCGTCTACGTCAGCGGCTCCGACGCCCCGCACGACATCCAAGCGCTGTTGGACTACCTGGCCGAGCGATTGCGCAAGGCCTTCCCCAATTTCCGCCCAGATCAGGTCAAGCCCCAGACCTATTCGGTCACCGTATCGTTCCAAGGATCGGGCTTGGACGTGGATGTGGTTCCGATCCTGTATGCGGGCCTGCCCGACTGGCGCGGCGATCTGATCAGCCAGGACGACGGATCTTTCCTGGAAACCAGCATCCCGCTGCACTTGGAGTTCGCGCGCAAACGCAAGCAAGCGCAGCAAACGCACTTTGCGCAGGTTGTGCGGCTGGTGAAGTTCTGGGCCCGACGCATGAAGCAGGAGCGAGACGGCTTCCGGTTCAAGTCTTTCATGATCGAAATGATCCTGGCAAAGCTGTGCGATGACGGCGTGGACTTCTCCGACTATCCCGAAGCGCTGCAGTCATTCTTCACCTACGTCGCGAAATCGAACCTTCGCGAACGCATCGTCTTCGAGGATCACTACAAGGCCCCTAGCGTCGCCAAGCTCGACGATCCCGTGCAGATCATCGACCCGATCAACGCCAGCAACAACGTGGCGCGGCTCTATACGGTCGAGAACGCCGATGCCATCGTCGATGCCGCTCTGGATGCGGGCGAGGCTATCGACGCCGCGCTGGCCGCACCGAACAAAGAGTTGACGCTGCGCTACTGGCAGAAAGTCTTCGGCCCTTCCTTCCAAGGTTGAACATCATGAGCTACAGCTTCACCGCGACCGAAACCAGGACCTTCACGTTGACGCATGCCAGGCACCTTGCTGCGAAGGTGTCGGCGGACCTCAAGCGCTTGCAGCGCTTGTACGGGCACATCACCGACGAACGCATCGCAGAATTCGAGGGCGAGGTCACCGAACTGCTACGTCAGGGCTATCTCGGAACCGTCACCTATGGCTTTCAGCGCGACGATAAATGGATCGAACCCACCTTGCGGTACACCGCAAGCGACTTGACAGGAGGCGGCACAGATGATGATCCTGGACGCGTGCTTCCGGGGAGGGACATCAGCGGCGCGCAGTTTCACAGTTACTTGACGTACAGCGCCGCTTGGGACGCCCTGACGACAGAGCAACGTGCGGCGGTCAAGAAGCAGTTGCCGCTGCAGCGTGTCAGTGGATCGGAAGCCGCAGTCAGCAATGGCTACTTCGCCGACGACAAAACCTATTCTTCCGGCGGCCGCTCGCTTGGCCGCGCGAGCGTAAGGAGCTATTGATGAGCCAGCAACCCAATCTCCAGGGCCTGTTCGAGCGCCCGATGACGCTGCCCGACCCTGACGCACAAGCGCGTCTTGCGCGTCTGGTGGGCATGGACGACAAGATCAAGCGCCTGGCCAACATGCTGGGCGTTCTGATCAACCCGTCGGGCCTCCGCAAATGGCAAGACAAGCACCACGCCGACGCTGCCAACCTGCTCGATACCGTCATCCGACGCCCGCCCCTGGTCGTGCTCGCTGGCGATGTCGGCTCGGGCAAGACGGAGCTGGCGGAGACCATTGGCGACAAGGTAGCCCGCCAGGAGGACATCGACATCACGCTGTTGCCTCTGAGCCTTTCTTCCCGCGGCCAGGGCCGGGTCGGCGAGATGACTCAACTCGTTTCTGCTGCGTTCGAGCACGCGTTCAATGAGGCCAGCAAGTTCAAGTCGGCCAAGGGTGCCGCACGCGGCGGCGTCATCCTGCTGGTCGACGAAGCCGATGCACTGGCCCAGTCGCGTGAATCCGATCAGATGCACCATGAAGACCGGGCGGGCGTCAACGCTTTCATCCGCGGCATCGATCGATTCGCGAATGGTGGGCTCCCTGCGGTAGTGCTGATGTGCACCAACCGGTTGAACGCCTTGGACCCGGCAGTGCGCCGCCGAGCTGCGGACATCCTCGTATTCGAGCGACCCGATGCCGCGCAACGGCACGATGTCTTGTCGCGTCGCCTTGGGAATGCCGGATTCGGCAAGGCCGACCTGGATGCGCTTGTGGCCGCGACGGGCGAGCACCCCAAGCGCGCCTATGGGTTCACGTATTCGGATATCACGCAACGGTTGTTGCCCGCCATCGTGCTGGACGCGTACCCGGAGGGCCCAATCAAGCCATCGCGCGCCATCGAGCTGGCCCGGTCGATTCTGCCGACGCCGCCGTTCCGCGATGCGTGACATCGACGCACAAGATGCGATCAGACAAGCCAGCCGTACAGCGTACTGACAAGGAACCACCATGACCCAAGCCGTTGCCGTCCGCAGAGACGGAGATGCGTTCCAAGCCAGAATCTTCTGGCGCAAGGCCGCTTGCCTGCTCGACCCGACGAGTCCAGTGACGGTAGTAGGGTTTGAGTCGGGGCCGAAGGGTTTCGACGATGTGTGGGTCGCCTACGCGGCCGACCGTGCGCCCGGGGATCATGAAGGCAGGCCTATCCTTCGGGAACACATCCAGTGCAAGTGGCATGTCTCCATCAATGATTTCGGATATGCCGACTTGGTTGATCCGGAATGGATCAACGCGAACAAGTTTTCATTATTGCAGCGAGCCCGCGCGGCACAGGTCGCCCACGCGCGTGATGGCATCGGCGCCCGGTTCAAGCTCCTCACCAATTGGCGAGTCGGACAGGCCGACCCACTACGCAGCTATATCAATCAAAAATCGAAGACCCTGCGCTTGAAAGATCTATTCGACGGAACCACCGATCGCTCTGCCGCCGGCAAGGTCAGGAAGCTTTGGCGCGAGCACCTCGGTATCGATGACCAGGAACTCATGCTCCTTGCTCGCACGCTGTCGTTGGACACGGACTCCACCTCTCTTGACGATCATCGGGACAACCTTGATCTGCTGTTCGAAAACCGCGGTCTGCGGCGCGTTCCCATGAACGAGAGCAGCTTCGTCTACGACGACGTTGCGTTCCAGTGGCTCGCGCAAGGTCGTCTGGAGTTCGATCGACAGACTTTCCGGGAGGCCTGTAAGCGGGAAGGTCTGCTGGCTGGCGACGGCCACGCACATGTGGTGTTCGGGGTGAAATCCTTCGAGCACCCTTTTGACCGACTGGAAGATCGATGCACTGTTGTCCTCGATCTGATCCCGCACTTCGACGAACGCGCGATCCGCGATCAAGCCGAATGGGCAACGACGCTCTATCCCAAGCTCAAATGTTTCCTGCAGACTGCGGCAAGGGACAACCAGCATCTTCGGCTGATTCTCGACGCTCACATTACGCTGGCCTTCGCCGCCGGATCGGTACTGAACATCAAATCCGGCCGCAACGTCGAGATCGAGCAAAGAACCGTGCATCGGAATGTTTGGCACTCAAGCGACATGCCGCGCGACCCGTCCTGGCCCGGGTGGGAATTCGATCTGGAAACGGTGAACGAGCCCGAGGGAGACATGGCTGTCGCGGTATGCCTCACTCACGATGTGGTTCCCGCCGTGAAGGCGCATCTTGCAGCTTCCCTGCCGCAGGCGGGTTCATTGTTGATTGCCCGTCCGACCTGCGGCGCTGGCGCGCGGTCTATAGCGTGTGGTCGGCACGCATTTGATCTGGCCGAAACATTGGCGTTGCAGATCAACCAGAAACGCAATGGGAACAAGCCACCGCTGCACCTCTTCATCGCAGCACCGAACGCCTTCACGTTCTTCTTGGGACAGCGACAGCCAAGTCTCGGCAAGACTACGCTGTACGAATACGACTTCGAAGGCGCGAATGGTGGCGGCTATAAGGCTTCTGTATCTCTACCCATCTGATGCGTTCATGCAGCCAAGGGATGCCCTCGCAAGCCTTATAAGTGACCCAAGATTTCTATGAGCACTTGAACACACGAAGTTCGCTCGTCTACGCCGCAGCAAGTTGTCTCGATAGATATTGAACGTCACCATGCCTCCATGCAGCGTACTCATGGAGTCCAGGGTGGAACACCTACCACAAGCATCCAGCATCGACACCGGCCAGCCCCTCCCCTTGCCAGGCACGGAGGCCTACGAGGCACTGCCGCAGTTTCCGAAGCACAGCGCCCTTCCCTTCCGGCGCACCATCCGCCGCCAGGAACTGCGGCAGATCGTTCCCCTGGCCGAAACGACGATCTACGAAATGGAGCGCCGCGGCGAGTTCCCGCGCCGCTTCAACCTGACCCCGCGTTGCGTGGTGTGGGACCTGGCCGAAGTCGAGGCATGGGTCGAAGAACGAAAGCAAACACCTCGCAGCCGCACTTCCAAGCCGGATGTCCATCAACGAAAAACCCGCCCTGTCCGGGCGGGTTCGAGTGAGGCATGAGACCGGGCAACGGCTCTCATCCAACCAAGGCTTCCAGAGCCTTCGACGCCGAGCGCGGCAACCGCCGCCCCTCCTTCGCCACGTTGACTTGCAAGGCCACCCGCGCCACGTCAAAAACGTCCTTGGCCAGCGTATAGCTGCCCTTGGCTTGCAACCAGGCCAACACGTCCGCCAAATGCCAGATCGACGCGCTGCCCTCGTGCACGGGCGTCGGGAAGCTGCCCGGATGGGCCAGCATCAGCTTGCGCATGTTCTGCCGCGACACGCCCACGATGTCGGCCACATCGGTCAGCCCGACCAGATCAGGCGCCACCTCGATCAGCCGGGCCAACGGCGCAGCACGGCGTACATCGGCGAGCGCACTGCGTACCGCCTCGTCCGCATCAACGGCTTCACGGGTGAACTCCAGCGCCAGCCGCCCCGGTTGCCCGATACCGACCAGGGCATCGTCACAACCGGCTTCGCCTAGACGCTCGACCAGCGTATCGGCGTCGCGGTCCTCGTCCGCAAGCTGGTATTTCAAGGTGAACGTGTATTCCATCGCGCTACTCCTGGGCACCGTCGTCAGCTTCGCGCTGTTGGCGGTGCGTGGTGCAGTTGTCCACGACGCGCCGCAAGGCGCGAGCGTGGTTGCAGGGGTTCTTCGGCGTGCTCCAGATACTGGTGATGCAGAACTCGCCGCAGCGGCATTCTCTATCGTTGTATGGGCAGTAAATCCGCCCCCAGGCATGACTGCCGCCGACTTCGACGCGCCAACCCTGCCCTTCGGCATACCTGAGAGCTTCCTCGACCTCTTTCTTGGGATGCGAGTGGCGAGCCATCAGTAGCCTCCAGTATCGGCACAAGCCCAAAGGTTGTCAAGTGACAACCTTGCCTCGGCAAAATTGCCCCGCATACCGCGCGGCTCAACCATCAGGAAGTTCAGACTTTCAGGTTTTCGATCACTCAGAGTGATCGTTTCCTCGAAAAAATAAACCTGACGCAAACCAGCAAAGATCGATTCAAAGCAAACCATGATGGCCCCCTTCTACCCGAGCGCACTCAACGCCGGCACGGTCACGTTCTCCGGCATCAGCTTCGCCACATAGGTCTGTCCGGCGCCCCAGGCATCGACCAAGTGGGCCCACTCTTGCAGCATGTGGCGCCGCTGCTCGGCGTATTCGGCCTTGTTGTAGACCGAACGCGAGGAACGCCCCTCCTCGTGCGCCAGGCACTTCTCGATCCAGTCGCGGTTGAAGCCGATTTCGTTCAGCAGCGTCGAGCCGGTGCGGCGCAGGTCGTGGACGGTGAACGGTTGTAGCGACAGCCCCTTGGCCTTGGCGCCTTCTGCCACGAGCATCGTGATCCGATTCAAGGTCGCATTGGACATGCACCGCTGTGGATCGTAGCGAGAAGGAAAGACGAATCTTGAGCCTGCCGCGCAGGCGTGCAGCGTGACGAAGATGTCGAGCGCCTGGCGCGACAGGTAGACCACGTGCGGGTTGCGCCCCTTCATCCGCTGCTTCGGGATCGTCCACGTCGCATTCTCGAAATCGACCTCATCCCAGGTGGCCTGGATCAATTCGCTCTTGCGAACCAACGTCAGCAGGATCAGGCGCAGCGCCAGCTTGATGGTCGGATAGGTCGCCACCGTTTCCAACTGCTGCACCATCAGCCGGATTTCCAGCGGCGACAGGGCACGATCCTTCGGCACGAAGGTAGCGATCGAGGACGGTCCCACGCCGTCGGCCGGGTTGACCACCTTTTCGCCGTGGGCGATGGCGTAGACGTAGACCTGCTTCACGATGTCCCGGATCTGAACCGCAGTGGCTGGCGCTCCGCGCTCCTTGACCTTGTTGCACAAGATCCGGAGGTCTTCGGCCTGGATTTCGGTCAGCAGGCGATTCTGGAAGACCGGCAGGATGTCCCGGTCGATGATGTGCATGCGCGCGGCGCGGGTGCTGTCGGCCCACCTCGTATGGGCGAGGAACGTCTCCATCGCCGCGCCAAAGGTCTTGATGGCACGAACCCGGCGCTTGTCGCGTTGCTTTTCGAGCGCGGGCGAGATGCCCTGGAGAACGGCTTTGCGCGCCTCCAGGAGCAGTTCGCGCGCCATTGCCAGCGAAATACCACCTGGCCCGTAGCGGCCGATGGTCAAGGTCTCGCGGCGGCCATTGAGACGGTAGTCGTAGCGGAAGGTGACGGTATTTGCGGGCGATACCGTCACGTACATCCCATCCCGGTCAGAAACCTTATAAGTCAAGGACTTAGGCTTCAGATTGCGCAGCGCTGTGTCGGTCAGCATCGAGATTTTCTCCTTTTTTTTGACGGCTTTTACCGTCAGGGACCAGGAGACCCGCTGATGCCCGGAAAGCCGCATGAAATAAGCTTTCCCGAGAAGGCTTTTACCGTCAAAGACGGTAAAAGCCTCAATAGTGAACGAGAGTGTCTTAATCTCGCCTCAATTCTTACCGTCAGCTCTACCGTCAACCGTTTTTGCTGGTCGGCGATAGTCACCGATAGTTGTCGTGACGTATTTTCTTAAAAATCAATACGTTACGACATCCTTATCGATAGCTGGCGATAGTCCTTGAAGGACCTAAATTCACTCCCACTCGATTATCTATAGTCACAAAACCATGTTAAATATCAATGACTTACAATACGGCAACCAACTAATGCCATGAATAATGCCATGCTCAGATCAAGAGGATGAACACTGCCTTCGCTGTTGACGGGCAATGGCCTGCTCCAGAGTCTCCCCAGGCTGCCATCCGTACAGGTCGCGGACGCTCTTCGTTCTGGCATGGCCGGGAGGCTTGAACTCGTAGCCGGCAGCAGCCATCTCGGCGGCCATGTCCTCGGTGATGAAGAACGGTTCGTTTTCTTCGTTCAGTTTCATGCTGACACCATAGCGACGTTCTAAAAACCAGAAGTCTATCCACCTCCCTCCCAGCCGATCAGTCAAGGGGTCGCCTCAGAAAACGGAAAATAAAGCACGCTAAGCCGGTTGCAGCGGTCGTAGCGGCCTGAACTTGCCCGCGCCGATCTTGGCGCTGCTGCGCCAGAGGTAATCGCCGGTGAGGTTGATGTGCTCCCAACCGAGCGGCGACAGGTACTGCAACAGCGCGTCATCAACGGCATGGCCGTTGCCACGCAGCGCGTGCGCAGCCCGTTCCAGATAGACCGTGTTCCACAACACGACGGCAGCCGTTACCAGATTGAGGCCGCTAGCCCGGTAGGGGTCTCCTCGTTTTCAGTGCAATAAGTGACGGTACGAAAAGCTAGCACTGGCGCGGAGGTGGTGTTGGTAGATCGTTGATTTCATTGACTTTCCTGT
>NZ_JBANEL010000046.1:0-17230 GCF_040187735.1 Comamonas sp. w2-DMI
AACCCTGAACTCTTCGGGGTAACGTTGACTGCTCATAAGGACTCCTATTGGAACGGAAATAGGAGGCTTTGAACTATCTACAAAACCCTGGTCGATTCAGTTCTCTTGAAGAACACCATCCTGATTCCCTGTAAGCGGATCGGGGCAGTGAGCACCTTCGATTCGCATACAGACAAGGAATCTGAGATGCGATTCATCCCTACGTTCAACCCACGCGTTGAACAACTCAAGCTTGAAGCCAAGAAGCTACAGCGCAAGCGCGGTGGTAAGCACACCGAATTGCTAGATCGAGTGGCTCGGGGTGCTGGCTACGATCATTGGCACCATGTTATTCAGTGCCAGCGCAACACTGCCGCCAAACACGGCGGCCAGGTACTGCTGGCAGAGTGTGAGAACATTGTTCGTGCGGAGCAAGCGGGCGAGATCAGAGTCGTCATGACCGGTCCGGAAGTGCAAGTTGGCCCCTTCATCCTTTTTTCGACAGGGTTAGGGGATGCTTGGCTCCTGAGTCCAGAGGAAGATCTCAGCTTATGCCTGATGTGGCGCGGGCAAGTGAATGAACCGAAGATCACTGAAACGCACCAAGTTCTCGAAATAAGCTGGGATGCAACGTACGAACTTGCAAGCCCCTTCATGATGCTGACCCCTATCGATCGTCGCATTGCAGCTCAAGCGGTCGGCGGCTATCCTTTGGAAGGCGTACAAAAGCTGATCGACCAAGCCCTCTCATTTGAGGGCAAGTTCGCCAAGGTCATAGACTAGGACGACGCGATCGACCTCACAGACGCGATCATTAGAGATCTAGTGAAACAGGACTGGCAGGAAGAAGAGTTGCGATCGCTCGCAGCACAAGGCTTCCGGTACTCTCCGTCTCGGAACACTCTGTTGAGCCCGATCTTTGCTAGTGACGGAGACTTCTAGCACCATAGAATTCGTCAGTGGAGCGCTAGCGAAACCATATGGTGTACAGCCCTCGAATAGGATATTTGCACCATTCTGAGAATGAACACCATCACTTTTCTCACAACTCATGCAAAGCGCGCTGTCACACGTACCAACGATTCGCACGTTCAATGAGAACCTACAAGTCTCTGAACAAACGGACATCTGCAAAACCCCACACGGCCACCCACAGGTGGCCGTTTTTTTTTATTTCTTGGCCTACACCGTACTCCATTCTTGCCATGGCCCTTGCTATCTCTGACTTCCTGCACAGCCAGCAAGCACTGGCCGACGCCCCACTGGCAGCGGAAGACGAGGCATCCGTTCAGTGGACATGCCGAGGCCGCAAGCAGATGCATGGGGATGGCAATGGGTGGTGGTTGGCGATGAGGAGCGCGCCCCTGCCGTTCCAGGGCATCGGCCATGCGCGCCGCGAGGGCAATGCCTACGCCTGGGTGCCGACAAAGTTCGGCCCGCTGCGGCGCTGAACGGACCATTTGCCAGGCAATCACCCCAGCTTCCGCACCGACTCCCTCGCCTTCACCCGCTCGAAGTGCGCCGCCACGCGCGGAAACTCGGCGATGTCCACGCCGTCGCCCTGGAGCCAGCCGGCGACGGTGTACAGATAGCCGTCGGCCACGGTGAACTGCTCGCCCATCACCCAGGTCTTGTCGCCCAGGTAGTGCTGCTCGATCACGGCAAAGCAGTCGCGCATGTTCTGCGGCACCTTGGCGCGCATGCCGGCCTGGGCGGCTTCGTCGTCGGCCCAGCGCGAGGCGCGCGGGCGGTGGGCATGGGCGATGTGCACGGTGGATGCCAGGTAGGCATTGAACTCCTGCATTTGCGCCAGCGCGAAGGGATCATGAAGCGGCGCCAGATTGGCCTGGGGATGGGTCTGCGCCACGTACAGCAACAGCGCGGGAACCTCGGTCAGCACGCCGCGCTCTGTGACCAGCGCGGGCACGCGGCCCTTGGGGTTGATGGCCAGGTATTCGGGGCTGCGCTGCTGGTTGTCGGCAAAGCTAAGCGTCTTGAGCGTGAATTGCGCGCCGGCTTCATGCAGCGCGATGAGCACGGCCTGCGCGCAGGTGCCGGCAGCGTAGTACAGCGTGAGTGGGGTAGCCAAGATCCGTCTCCTGTGATGATCAATCAATCGTCCAGTGTAGGGCGTGCACCGCTGCGGCGCCCAGCCCCGAATTCCCTGGCCGCGGCCTGCACATGGCGGCCGCGGCGGGCAGGCGTGGCCGTCTCGTGGCAGCATCGCTTTCTTGTTGATGCGCCGACCCGAAACCCCGAATGAAATCCTCCATCCGCATCGTCGATGTAGACCGGCTCGAGACCTGGAGCAAGTACCGAAGCGGCCTGTGCGACAGCTGCGCGGCCAACTGCTGCACCATGCCGCTGGAAGTGCAGCTGTCGGACCTTGTCAGACTGGAGCTGGTCGACCCCTTCGAGGTGGAGAACGTGGACCCCAAGCTGATCGCCCGGCGGCTGCTCAAGGCCCGGCTGATCGACCACTACAACCCCAAGCACAATATCTTCACCATGGCGCGGCGCGCCAGCGGCGACTGCAATTTCCTGGACGAGAAGACGCGGCGCTGCACGGTGTACGACAAGCGCCCCGAGACCTGCCGCCTGCACCCGCAGAAAAAGAGCCCCAAGCCGGGATTCTGCGCCTACGGCGCCAACGCGCTGCAGCGCCGCTGAACCCAACACGCGCCCGCATCCCATGCACGCCCCGCGCAAGGCCCTGCCCGAAGTCGATACCCGGCGCTGCACCGGCTGCGGCTGGTGCGTGGGCGTCTGCCCACCCCATGTGCTGTCGCTGCAGGTACAGGGCACGGACCGCTTCGGCCCCAAGCGCTCGGTGCTGCACGATGCGCCCGGCTGCACGGGCTGCGCGCTGTGCGCGGTGCGCTGCCCCTTCGATGCCATCCGCATGGTGCGCAGGGATGCGCTGAAAACGGATTGATCCAGGCGGATCAGTCCGCCAGCGCCGGCAGCCAGATGCGGGCCATGAGCCCGGGATGCAGGTTGTGAAAGCTGAGCCTGCCGCCATGCAGCTGCACGATGGCCAGCACGCTGGCCAGGCCCAGCCCGTAGCCCTGCCGGTCCGAGTCCGCGCGGTAAAAGCGCGTGGTCATGTGCTCCATGGTCTGCGGGTCCACGCCCTGCCCCTTGTCCTGCACGGTGATCTCCACGCCCCAGGCACCGCCTTCGGCGCCGTGCTCGTGCGCCATGCCGGCATGCAGCAGAACGTCGCAGCCATGCTCGCTGTGGGGGACGGCGCCGTACTTGATGGCGTTGTCCACCAGGTTGGCCACGGCGCTGGCGATCAGATCGCCGTCGCCCAGGGCCACGGGCTCGCCCTGGGTGTCCAGCTGCATGATGCCGCCGCTGTCTTCCACCAGGGGCTGGTAGAACTCCAGCACGTCGATCAGCAGGGCCTTGAGGTCCACCGGCGCGAAGTTCTTGCGGCTGGCGCCGCTTTCCACCTCGGCGATCTGCAGCAGCTTGTCGAACACCACGCCGAGTTCGGCCACCTCCTGCGCCACGGCGGCCAGCGTAGCCGACTGCTCGGCCACCGGCGCCTGCTGGGCGTTGCGCAGCCGCAGCAGGATGCGCGTGAGCGGCGTGCGCAGGTTATGCGCAATGGTGTTGGAGACGTGGCGTATGCCTTCCATCAGCTGCTCGAGGCGGTCGAGCATGGTGTTGATGTCCTTGTTGAGCAGCGTGAACTCGTCCTCGCGCCCGCTGGTGGGAATGCGCTGGCGCAGGTCGCCGGCGGCCACGCGGGCCATGGTGCTGCGGATGTCCACGGCGCGCTCGTCCACCACGCGGCGGAACACCAGCGCCCCCACCACGGCCATGGCCAGGGCCGCCAGCGCGGCCAGCAGGCTGGCCTGGCCGAACAGGTCTTCCATGTCGCGCTGCAGCTGCATGTCGCTGCCCACGGCCAGCAGGTCGCCGTTGGGCAGCTCGGCCACGCCCACGCGGCCGGTCACCACCTTGCCGTTGCGCATGACCTTGAGCTCGCGCACGCCCATGGTGGTCAGGCGCCGGGTGCGCAGCAGGTCGGCATTGCCGACGATGGGCGTGCCATCGGAGTGCATCAGAATGATGATTTCCGTATCGGTGTCCACGCCGTCGCGCAGCGTCTGGTTGATCTCGTTTTCCAGCGCGGCCGGGCCGTATTTGATCGAGTGCTCCATGAGGCGGCGCAGGTGGATTTCCGCCTGCTTGTCCAGCCGTGCGCGCACCACGCCCACGGTCTGCACGTAGAACACCGACAGCACGATGCACATGGTCAGCACCATGAGGCCGCCGTAGCTCAGCGCCAGCCGGAATGCCAGCGAGCTCCAGGGTTTGGCCAGCGCCATCACGCCACCTCGGGCAAGTCCTGCGGTCTGTCGGAGAGGCTGTAGCCCACGCCGCGCACCGTGTGGATCAGCGCCGGCTCGAAGCCCTTGTCCACCTTGCTGCGCAGGCGGCTGATGTGCACGTCGATCACGTTGGTCTGCGGATCGAACCGGTAGTCCCAGACCGATTCCAGCAGCATGGTGCGCGTCACGATCTGGTGCGCATGCTGCATGAGAAAGGCCAGCAGGCGGAATTCGCGCGGCTGCAGGGTCAGCGCCACGCCGGCGCGCTCGGCGCTGCGCGTGATCAGGTTGACGCGCAGGTCGGCCACGCGCATCTCGCGCGCCGGCGCCGGGATCTGCGCGCGCCGCACCAGGGCTTCGAGGCGGGCCGAGAGTTCGGAGAACGCAAACGGTTTGGTCAGGTAGTCGTCGCAGCCGGCCTTGAGGCCGCGCACGCGCTCGTCGGTGGCCGACAGCGCGCTGAGCACCAGCACCGGCGTCTGCTTGCCCATGGAGCGCAGCGTCTGCAGGATCTGCAGCCCGTCGAAGCCGCCGGGCAGCATGCGGTCCAGGATGATCACGTCCCAGTTCTCGCCCACGGCCTGCGCAATGCCCTGCACGCCATCGGAGCAGACGCTGACATGCGCGCCTTGCTGACGCAGCCCTTCAGCGATGTAGCGCGCATTGAGCGCGTCGTCTTCGATGATGAGATAGCGGTACATGCGGTGTCTGTCTTTGCCCTGGGAAAGGCAGACACTATACGGCGCACCGGATTGCACTTGCTCTGCAGCCGGTGTTGCGGGAGATGGCGTGGGAACGGCCTCCATCTCCATGCTCCGCATCAGGGCCGGATCTGCGGCAGGTCGCCGCTGGCCAGGCGCACTTCCCATTCGGCGTCCAGCATGTCCTTGACCAGCTCCAGGTGCTCGAGGCGGTGCTCGGTGATGGAGCCCAGGGCATCGATCAGCTCCAGGATGCTGCCCTTGCCCAGCTGGTAGGCATCCTGCGCCATCTGGTGCAGCGGCGCGATCTGCGCCAGCCCTTCCTTCTCGTAGTCCTGCACGGCATTGCGGCGCAGAGCCAGCTGCTGCATGGCGCGCTGCAGCTCGCCCTGGGCGGCCAGCACGGCGGCATCGCGGCGCAGCTCGGCCTGGTCGGCCTCCACCTTGGCGCGGTCGATCTGGCCCTGGCGGCGGTCGAACAGCGGGATCTCCACGTTCACGCCGATCTGGTTGTAGCTGCCGTCGAAGCTGTTGCGGATGCGGGCAATGCCCACCGTGGGCGTGGGCAGGGCCTCGCGCTGCTCCAGCGCGATCCTGTGCCGCGCCTGGTCCAGTTCGGCCTGGGCCGCGCGCACGCTGGGCAGGCGCTGCTGCGCCATGTCCCACAGGCGGTCGTAGCGCGGCTGCATGGTTTCGGCCGTGGCCTGCAGGCTGCCCGCCGCACGTGCCGGCCACTGCGGCAGCGCGGCAATGGCCGAGACCTTGGCCATGGCGTCGACCAGCTCGGCCTGGGCCTTGCTGACCTGCATGGACATCTGGGCCTGCTGCAGGTTCAGGCGCGCGCCATCGTAGCGGCTGCGCGTGCCGGCCTCGATCTGGCCCTTGACGATGCGGCCGGCCTTGTTGAGTTCATCCTGCGCGCCCTGCCAGACCTTGAGGCGCTGCTGGGCGATCAGCAGCTCGTTGAACGCATGGGCGGCATCGCTCAGCGTGGTGGCCGTGGCCACGTCCGCATTGGCGGCCGCGGCGATCTCTCCCCTGCGTGCGTTTTCGATGCGCATGCCGCGCTGGCCAAAGATGGGCAGCGGCTGCTCTATGCCCCATTCCTTCTCGTCGCGCTTGTGGCTGTAGTGCACCGAGGGATTCGGAAAAGCCGCGGCCGTGCGGCTGTCGGCCTTGGCCAGGCCGATCTGCAGGCGCTCCGCCGCCAGGTTGGGCTGGTTCTGCACCACCAGGCGCAGGTATTCCTCCAGCGTCACCGGCTGCACGGGCGCCGCCACGGTCCTGGCAGGCGCAGGCTGCACGGCAGGGGTGGCGGGCGCTGCAGTCTGGGCCTGGGCCCAGGCCTGCCCGCAGCCCAGCGCGGCGGCCAGCGCGACGGCCAGCACCGGCGCAGCGGCCGGCCGCTTATTCATCTTGCGCGCGTTCATCACGTTCTTCCTGCGTCAACATATTCTTGGGGCCCATCAGGGCATACAGCACGGGCAGCAGCACCAGGGCCACCAGCGGCAGCACCACCATGCCGCCCACGATCACCGAGGCAAAGGGCTTTTGCGTCTCGCTGCCCACGCCCGTGGACAGCGCCATGGGCAGCAGGCCCAGCAGCGCCAGCAGCGCCACCAGCAGGATGGAGCGCATGCGCTCGGCCGTGCCCGCAATCAGGGCCTCCATGAGCGGCATGCCCTGGCGGCGCAGTTCCTCCACCGCCGAGATCACCAGCAGGCCTGCCAGCGCCACCTGGCCCAGCAGCGCGATGAAGCCGATGGCGGCGCTGATGGACAGCTCGATCTGCGCCAGGTGCAAGGCCGCGATGCCGCCCACCATGGCGAACGGCGCGCACAGCAGGATGATGCCGGCGCTGCGCGCCTGCCCCAGCGCGCCGAACAGCAGCGCATAGACGATGAGCAGCGACAGCGGCACCACCACCTTCAGGCGCGCGGCGGCGCGCTGCTGGTTCTCCCACTCTCCGCCCCAGACGGCCTGGTAGCCCTCGGGCAGCTGCACATTGGCCTTGAAGGTGGCCAGCGTGTCCTTGACCACGGAGCCGATGTCGCGCCCTTCCACGTTGAACTTGAGCGCCATGTAGCGCGCATTGCCCTCGCGGAAGATGGAGGAGTTGCCGATCTTGATGCTGACCGTGCCCACGGAATGCAGGGGGACGGAGCCGCCGTCGGGCAGCGGAATGGCGATGTTGCGGATGCGCTCCTCGTCCATGCGGTCCACATAGGGCAGCCGCACGCGCACGGGCACGGGGAATTCGCCCTCCCACAGCGTGGTGGCCACGTTGCCGGCCAGGGCGACACCCAGGCTCTTCTGCGCGGTTTCCATGGCGATGCCCTGGCGCGCCAGGGCCTGGCGGTCGAACTCCACATGCACCTGGGGTGCGGGCGCATCGCGGTACAGGCCGAGGTCGACCACGCCGTCGATCTTGCCGACCAGGCTCACGGTTTGCTCAAGGATGGCGCGCAGCTTGGGAATCTCGGGGCCGAACACCTTGAGCACCACCTGGCCGCGCGCGCCGGAGGTGGATTCCTCCACGCTGTCGCGGATGGGCTGGGCGAAGTTGAAGGCCACGCCGGGAATCTCGCTCAGGGTGGCGCGCATCTGCTCGATCAGCGCGGGCTTGTCCAGGCCCTTGCGCCATTCGCCATGGGGCTTGAGGCGCACCAGCACCTTGGCCAGGTTCAGGGTCTCGTTGTCCGTGCCGGATTCGGGGCGGCCCTGCTCGGTGGTGACCGAGATCACCTCGGGGAAGACCTTGAGGCGCAGGCGCACGTCGCGCAGCACTTCCTGGCCCTTTTCCAGCGAGATGGAAGCCGGCATCTGCACCAGCACATAGGCATCACCCTCGTCGAGCTCGGGCAGGAATTCCGTGCCCAGCCACTTGGCGGAAACGCCCGCGACCAGCAGCACGGCGGTGAAGGCCGCGATCACCGCGAAGCGCTTCCGGCCCGCGCCCAGCACGCCGGCGATCCAGTGCTGGTAGCCATGCTCGGCGCGTTCGAAGACCTTGGGCTCCTCCACCATCACATGCTTAGGTTTGAGGAACAGCGCACACAGCGCCGGCACCAGGCCCATGGCAAAGACCAGCGCGCCCAGCAGCGCAAAGCTGTAGGTCATGGCCAGCGGACGGAAGATGCGGCCCTCGATGCTCTGCAGCGAGAACACCGGGATCAGCGCCGCGATCACGATGGCCATGGCGAACAGCGTGGGCTTGGCCACGGCCACGGCCGAGTCCACGATGATGTGGCGCATGTCGTTGGCCGTCTGTGGCCGGCGGTGGCGCGCGTTGCGGATGATGTTCTCGGCCAGCACCACGGCGCCGTCCACCATGATGCCGAAGTCGATGGCGCCCATGGAGATCAGGTTGGCCGGCATGCCCAGCCAGTGCAGGCCGATGAAGGCCACCAGCAGCGACAGCGGGATCACCGTGGCCACGATCAGCGAGCCGCGCAGGCTGCGCAGGAACAGCCACAGCAGGCCCACGATCAGGGTGGCGCCGAACAGCAGGTTGTGCTGCACGGTCTTGAGCGTATGGCCCACGAGGTCGGAGCGGTCGAAGTTGGTGACCATCTTCATGCCGTCGGGCAGGCCGCCGCTGTTGAGCTGCTCGACCTTGGCATGGATGTTGTCCAGCACCACGGAGGGGTTCTCGCCGCGCTTGAGCAGCACGATGCCCTGCACCACGTCGTCATGCTCGTCCATGCCCACCGAGCCCTGGCGCGGCGTGTGCGACTGCACCACGCGCGCCACGTCGCCGATGGTCACGGGCGCCTTGCCGCGCATGGCCACCACCACTTCCTGCATCTCCTGCGGAGTGCGCAGCAGGCCGATGCCGCGGATGATGAGCGACTGCTCGCCGCGGCGCATCAGACCGCCGCCCACGTTGCGGTTGGACTTGGCCAGCGCCTCGCTCACATCGTCCAGCGACAGGCCCAGGCGGTAGAGTTTTTCAGGGTCAACCTCGACATGGAATTCCTTGACGAAGCCGCCGATGCTCACCACGTCGGCCACGCCCTGCACCTGCTTGAGCACGCGCACCACGCGCCATTCCTGCTCCGTGCGCAGCTGCGCCAGCGTGTGCTTGTCGCTTTGCAGGCGGTAGTAGAAGATCTTGCCCAGCGGCGTGTAGTCGGGCGCCATCTCGGGCGTGACGCCGTCGGGCAGGTCGGCCTGCGGCAGGCGCTGGGCCACCAGGGCGCGCGCCGTGAAGCTCTGGGCCTCGTCGTTGAAGACGAGGTTGATCATGGACAGGCCGAAATAGCTTTCCGAACGCAGCGAGACCAGCCCCGGCGTGCCGTTGAGCTCGCGCTCCAGCGGCTGGGTGATCTGGCGCTCCACCTCCTCGGGCGCCAGGCCCGGCGCCTGGGCAATCACGCCCACCTGCACGTTGGTCACGTCGGGATAGGCTTCGATGGCGGTTTGCAGGTACGAATAGATGCCGTACAGCGCAATGGCCAGGGTGGCGCAAAGAGCCACCAGGCGCCTGTGCACGACAAACGCAATGAATGAACGCAGCATGGCTATGGACTCCCGCTGCGCTTAAAGCAGCTGGCTGGCAGCACCGTCCAGCAGCAGGCCGCCACGCACCACGATCTTCTCGCCTACCTTGAGGCCCGAGATCACCGGCACCATGCCGCGCGCCGGGCGGCCCAGGGTCACGGTGCGCGCCTCGAACTGGTTGTTCTCGCGCTGCACGAAGACCACGCTGCGGCTTTCGTCCTTGATCAGCACGGCCGTGACGGGAATCAGCATCTCCTGCTGGTTGGACAGCTGCACGCCCACGCGCGCCTGCATGCCGGGGCGCAGGGCCGGATTCTGCTCGGCCAGCTCCACGATCACCGCGGCACGGCGCGACTCCTTGTCCAGCGTGGCGCCCAGATGGCGCACCGTGCCCTTGAGCGGGCGCGGCAGCTGGGGAATCTCCACCTGCACGGGACTGCCCAGGCGGATGCCGGGCAGGTCGCTTTCGAACACTTCGGCCACGATGTTCATGGCCTGCGGATCGCCCACCATGAACAGCGCGGTGCTGGGTTCCACCGCATCCCCCACGACGGCCTTGCGCTCGGCCACGATGCCGGCGCGCGGCGCGCGCAGCACGATGCGGTCGCCCTCGCCCGGGCCCAGCAGCGCTGCCGTGCCCTGGGCGCGCGAGAGCTCCTGCGAAGTCTCGCGCAGCTTGGCCTGGGCGGCCCGCAGATCCACCTCGACGCCCACGCCCTTGTCCACCATGTTCTGGTGGCGCTGAGCCTCCACCGCGGCCACGTCATGGGCCGTGCGGGCCGCTGCCACCTCGTAGCGGGCACGCAGGGCATCGGGGCTGACCAAGGTGGCCAGCACATCGCCGGCCTTGACCATGTCGCCCACATGCGCGCTCACATTGACCACGCGCGCCGACACCGGCACCGATACGGAAGCCACACGGTCCTCCACGAAGGCCACATGCGCAGGCGCCCAGGCCATCTGCACGCCCTGGGGGTCGGCCACGGGCGCGATCTCCAGCATCTTCAGGGACTCGGGCTTGAGCTGCACCATCCCCTTAGGCAGCTGGGCCACCGGCTTGCCCGGCTCGCCGGCATCCTTGGCGGCCTTGGAGTCATTGCAGCCGGCCAGCAGAACGGAAACGGCCAGGGCCACGCTGCCCAACCACACAGGTATATGCGCAGTATTGGACAGCACCGCGATTCTTTGCTTCATCTTTCACCCTCAAACACACGGCTTGCGCAACCCAGGCTCAAGCAAGACGCTCGCGCTTCGGAACGCCCCTGGACACATTCCCTGTTTGTGCAAGCCCCAAAACATCCAGGCGGGAGCGAAAAACGGCCTCGCCGTCGACTCCTGCGACGGGGCCATGCTAGGAAAGAGCCCTGGCTGCAGGGGTGACGCATTGATTACCGTTTGGTAAGGATTGCCGGCCAAGCATGTACCGCAGCCGCGCATCCCTTTCGCTCTGGCGCACGGACGGCAAACATCAACTGTATGAAATGACAGTTGCCTGCCTTCAGCTTCCACTCAAGCGTAATTTTTCATACAAAACCGTTCCAGACCCGCTTCCTGACCACTTTTGGGACGGTTTGAGCGAGCCTTGCGTTTCATCCAAAAAATCCAATAAAGTCGCATTTTTTCTATTTATATCAAAAGAAGTTAGCTATAAATAAAATAGCAATCAAAATTTGAAAAAATGGCAGCTAGCACATTTCCATGCATGAATTGGGCTTGTTTCAGGATTTGGGGTCCCCATGTCCCGCCTTCATGCCATATGAGCACATGCAGAAAAGTGCATATCGGAAAAATGCAAGAAACAACAACCCTGTGGATAAATCTGCGGCTTCTTGCTTCATGATCCATCCAACTAACCACAGACACTTATTCACAGGCTTGGGCATCATCTTCACCCAACAAAAAAATCGGCAACACCAAAATCCAAAGATTCACAAATAGATAACAACCACCTGAAGAACCCATCAACAAACATGTCCACAGACTTGCGCACAACATCCAAACACATCAAGGCAGGGCAGACCATGTGGATAAGCACTACAGCATGCTGCCCTGGCCATCCACAATTACAATGAACAACTCCTTGGGATCTGGTGGATAACATACAGGCAGCGGACCGCTTGCAGACAAGATAGGACGATACCTTGTAGCTTGTAAAAAATGTGAACGACCAGTTTTGTAAGCTGTATTTCATAAGAAAAGCAGCTTATTTGATACATATCTCTGTAAGAATATTTATAAAACGCAGTCGCTCAGCGTCTTTGCGTGCCGAAAAACGCTGAAATGCATGAAAAAAAGTGGGCTCAGGATGCCCTGAATTCCTTTGATGCGCTGGTCGGAGCCATGCCGGGGTTCCGCAATCGCGAAGGACAGCGAAAAATGGCGACCCAGGTCGCCCAGACTCTGAGCCAGGCCCAGCTCGGAAAAGTGGATGAAGGCGATCCCGAACCCCGGCGTTCCATTGCCGTCGTGCAGGCCGGCACCGGCGTGGGCAAATCGCTGGCGTACAGCATTCCGGCCATCAGCATGGCCTTGTCGCGTGGTACCCGGGTGCTGATTTCCACGGCCACCGTGGCCCTGCAGGAGCAGCTGGTCAACAAGGATCTGCCCGCCCTGGCCCAGCAGCTCGACCAGCCCTTCAAGTTCGCCTTGGCCAAGGGCCGGGGCCGCTTCGTCTGCAAGCTCAAGCTGGAGCGCCTGGCCAGCACCGGCGAAGCCCAGGACGAGATGGACGACCTGTTCGGCGAGGAAGAGGCACAGGCCCGTGCGGCCCGCCCCCGCCACGAACTGGAGGCCCGCATCCAGTTCTACAGATCCATGGCCGATGCCCTCGCCACCCAGGCCTGGAACGGCGACCGCGACATGCTGGAAACGCCGCCCGAAGCCGAGGCCTGGAGTCCCGTGGCCGCGGAATCGGCCTCGTGCACGGGCAAGCACTGCCCGGCATTCAGCCAATGCGTCTACTACGAGCGCCGCAAGGACCTTGTGGCCGCCCAGGTCATCGTGGCCAACCACGATCTGCTGCTGTCGTCCCTGGGCTCCAAGCTGCTGCCGGAGCTGGACAACTGCCTTCTGGTGCTCGATGAGGCCCACCACCTGCCCTCCACGGCCTTGGACCAGTTCGCGGGCGAGATGGACCTGAGCCGCCTCACCTGGATCGACAAGCTGGCCAGCCGCGCCCTGCGCGTGAACACGGTAGCCGAGGTGGAGGAACTGGCCGACGTGCCCCAACATGCCGGCCAGCTGCGCCAGCAGCTGCAGGAACTGGCCCGCCTGGTGATGGCGCACTATGGGGACGCCCTGAAGTCCCAGAAGGACAGCTATGGCCCGGCCCGCGTGCGCGTTCCCCGCGGCGTGCTGCCCGAGGACCTGCTGGAGCCCCTGGGCCTGATCGCCCATCATGCGGACCGCTTCCTGGACGCTTTGCGCGCGGTGTCCAAGGCGCTGAGAGCCGAAATCAAGGACAAGCCCGAAGAATCCCGCAGGCTTTCCACCATCTATGCACAGGTTGGCGCACTGGCGCCCCGGCTGGAATCCATCTTCGACACCACGCAGTTGCTGCTGCAGCAAGCTCCTGAAGATGACGACAGAAAAACCATCCCCAACGCAAAATGGTTCACGTTGGAGACAGATGGCGAGTACATAGTGGTCAAGGCCCATGCCAGCCCGATACAGCCCGGAGCCACCCTGCGCCAGCATCTGTGGTCGCAGGTGCGCGGTGCGGTGCTGACATCGGCCACACTGACCAGCTGTGGACAATTCGACTTCTTCCTGCGCGAGTCCGGCCTGGCCGGCGATGCCTCGGTGACCACGCTGGAGGTCCCCAGCCCCTTCGACTATGCCCGCCAAGGCACTCTGGTGGCCCGCGAGACGGCCGCAGACCCGCGAGAAGCCGCCCGCTTCACCGAAGAGATGGTCGAGGCTCTATTGACCGATCTGAGCCGCGTACAGGCGGGTGCGCTGGTCTTGTTTACCTCCAGGGAGCAGATGCGCCAGGCGGTGGATGCCTTGTCCACCGCCATGCGCTCGCAGGTGCTGGTGCAGACCGCCCTGCCCCGCCCCACGCTGCTGGCCCGCCACCGCGACGCCGTCGCGCTCGGGGAGCCTTCCATCATCTTCGGCATGCAGTCCTTTGGCGAAGGCCTGGACCTGCCCGGGGCGCTGTGCGAATCCCTGTTCATCACCAAGCTGCCGTTCGCCCCGCCCGACGATCCCGTGGGCGAAGCACGGGCCGAGTGGCTGCGCAGCAGCGGCCGCAACCCCTTCAACGAGCTGGTGGTGCCCGCCACTGCCATACGGCTGGCCCAGTGGGTGGGACGCGCCATACGCACGGAGGAAGACCGTGCCCATGTCTACTGCTATGACCGACGCCTGGTGGCCACCAGCTACGGCCAGCAGCTGATCAAGGGCCTGCCGCCCTTCACCCTTCAGCGCCAGGCCGTGCGCTAAGCCCTGCCGAGCGGGACACAGCGCCACAGTTGGCCACTTCCGGCGGGCCGGGTTGTGGAAAACATCGCCCAACCGGGTTGGCCGGACCGATGGGCTTTTTTGCACCGTTTTCGCCTCCCGCTGCATGTCCGTGCTCTGCTGAACCGGTTCTGTTTCGGACGGTTCGTTGCCAGAAGACAGTCCGCCGTATTGCTGCCTGTCCTTGCCGCGGCAGGCGAACATCCGTCCGGCCAGCTTGAGGCCGCTCTCCGTGAATCAAAAAATTCAGTAAAAACAACGGTTTGCTGGATCGATTTCCTTGCTGCCTCCTCATGCAGAGCCCCGCAGCCGCCCTCGCTTGCCAGGCGTTGAACAGCCATTGAAATTTTTTGAATGATTTTTCCAGGGACAGCGGGACCAGATGCAGCCGACAGGCCTCTAGGAACAGCCCTGCTTACACACAGGTGTGCAGAACATTCTGTGGATAAATTACCTTTCAAACGCTTTTCCAGCTGCATTTATCCCCAGCTCCGGAAGAGCGAGCCGCGCATCTTACGCCACTTTTCCCTGCAGCGGCGCGTGTATTCCACTGGAGCCGGATTTTTTCCGCAGTTCATGTCGACAAACGCAGCAGGACACCCTCATGCCGATCCGGAAAAACAAGGAAGACCGAACTTGGCCCCGGTTGTTCTTTGGAAGTTTTATAAAAAAATAGTCGTAGTAGTAAAGGTCGCTTTAGGCTGTTGATAACTTGAAAAAATATATAAAAATCAAGGAAATTCCTCGAGGATAACGATGTGCATGGACATGCTTTGCCGCTGTCCTGCTGGAATGAACAAGTCTGGCTGAATGGTTCTTTCTGTGCACAAGTGAAAATTTCTTGTGCACTTGTCCACAGTTTTCCACGACAAGGAATTTTTCTAGATATCTCCATGAATCCATTGAAAAACAATAGTTTTTAGCTCACTTTTTTATAGTGAACAAGGATTGAAAAGGTTCTTCTACACCTGCATGGCGCTGTCTGTGTCCGTGCATGCGGGCGTTTTCCAGTGATCTGGAGAACGCTTTTTTTATTCAACGCAGCAGAATGGCTGTGAAAAATGCGTCCTTGGTTGTTATTCCTAGACTTAGTTTTTTAATTAGTAGTAATAGTAAGTGCCCCACTTAAGTGTTGATAAGTGATAAATCATATTAAAAATCAATAACTTATGTTTACGTTAAACATGTGTCTGAAGGCCTGTTGCCGCTGTCCTCGTTTTGGGTACAACTTGGGGCAACGGCCACGGCTTGTGGAAAACGTCAAAGATCCATGTTTTTTATCACCATGTTTTTCCACAGGTGCTTGCGGACAAAAAAAGCCACCCTGTCGCGGGTGGCTGGTATGGAAGTGGCCTGCCTGCCTAGGCCGGCCCGGCGGCCGAAGTCGGCGGCCTAGAAATGGCGCACATAGCGCAGCTGCAGAAAGTTCTCTCCCGGATTGGGTTCCTTGATGCCTGCGTTGGAAAGATGCTCGAGGCGCAGGCTGACCTCGTTCCTCAGTTGCTCGCCGAACAGATAGCCCACACCGATATGGGTGGCAAAGTTGAAGCGCGTGGAGAATTCCTTGTGGTCGGTGATGTAGCGGCGATTGGTGGCGTAGCTCACGCCTATGCCGGCCTCCGCAAACCAGGGGGACTGGCCCTGGTCGGGGCGCCAGCGCAGCGTGGGCTTGGCGCCGAGGACCCAGGTCGAGCGGTTGCTGCCTTCGTATCTGGCGGACCAGTGGCTGCCCCAGATGTCCCAGTAGCCGGTGACCAGGCCGCCACCCAGGCGGTAGCTCCACTGGCTCCAGGGAATGGTGGCGCCCAGGGTCCAGCTGTCCGTGCCATGCTCCGCCGCGCCGTACTGCAGGTACATGCCGGGATTGTTTTGTGAACTACCCGGTATGTTCTGTGCAAAACTGCCTGTGCTGGCCAGCATTGCCAGCACGGCAATCGCATATCCCCCGTGAAATTTTCGTTTTTGCATGGTAACTGCCCCTTAAATGACGTGAATTTCGCAGTCTGCCCGATGGGTTGGGATGGCGCTGCGGCAACGCCGGTTTCTGGCAAGCTGTGTATATCACTGTAGTAATAAATCCTGCTGGAGATGTCGGCAGGGGCAGGGGACCGCAGTCAGCAAAAGCTGAATCCTGGAAGCCCCGGGGAAGAGGCGGGGGCAAGCTGCAGCAGCAAAAAAGCCCCCGGCCTGTGCAGGCCGGGGGCTTTGGCGTTCAGCGCAGCTGTGCTTATTGGGCGGCAGGAGCCGGTGCTGGTGCAGCCGGGCGTTCGTGGCCGGGCTTGCCGCCATGCGGTCCATGGTGCGGGCGGGGGCCATGGTGCATGCGCAGGGTTTCGGCATCGAAGGTCTTTTGCTGCTCGGCCGTCAGCTGGGCATAGAAGGCCTTGGTGGCTTGCGCGCGGCGATCCATCTCGGCATTGCGGTGTTCGCGCATTTCACGCATCTTGTCGATGCGCTGGGGAGTCGTGAGCTTGGCAAAGGCTTCGCGGTCCATGCGGGCAGGGCGTTCGCCGGGCTTCATGGCGGCGGCGTAGGTGCTCCAGGCGGATTCCTGGGCCGGGGTCAGCTTCAGGTCGGCCTTGAGCTTGGCGATGCGCTGCTGCATGCGCTCCATGCGTTCGGCGCGCCTGTCTTCCATATTGCCCTGGCCATGCTTGTGCTGGGGCGCTGCCTGGGCGGTTGCCGCGGCAGGGGCTGCGGGCGCTGCGGGCGCCGTGGTCTGGGCGAAACTGGGCAGGCTCAGCGAGGCGAGCAGGGCGGAGGCGATGGCTGCGCTGGTGAGCGTCTTGTGAAAGCGGGTCATGCCGGGTTCCTTTCTTGCGAAGTGGATGAAGGGCCGCTCGGTGTTGCTCCAGTGTGGGCATCCGGCAGCGGATGACTGAAGTGTGGGGTGCCCATGTTTCTGCGACGTGTGGTTTTGCAGCCGGTCTGTAAAGTATTACGAACGGGTTCTTTAGTTGCTGCGCACAATGGCCGCTGTGGACGTTGGGCGCATGCCCGTGTTTTGTGTCCGGTCCGGGGCGCCGAGAGGGCGCCGGCCGATGAGTCGAAAAGGTTTTTGATGTTCAAAAACATGATTGTTTATCGCATTGCCGAAGGATGGCAAAGCGATCTGCAGGTGCTGGAGGAGGCGTTGAGCAAGACGCCGTTTGCCGAGTGCGGCGCAACCCAGGAGCGCAGCGCCGGCTGGGTGCCGCCGCGCGGCGAGCAGCACGGGCCGCTGGCCGAGAGCGTGGC
>NZ_JBANEL010000047.1:0-17142 GCF_040187735.1 Comamonas sp. w2-DMI
GCCGGTGTCGAAGATTTCCGGGGTATAGGCGCCGTAAGAAAACCACCACTCAAACAGCTTCCACGGGTGATAGATCGGCGTGCCAAGAAGATCGAACCAAGGCGAGCCAAGGCGTACTTGATAGCCAAGGGCGGCGGCTGCCCATTGTGTGGCTCCCCACACTCCGGCGATCACGATGCCGAATACCACGGCAATCTGCCCGAACAGCACGTTCGTCCCTTGCATGACCTGGCCTCCGATTTTTCCTGCGCTGATTCCTTATGGAAGAAGCGGCACAAGGACGTGCCGCAAGCGTCAGGATCGGTGCCGGGTCAGTGCTGGTCAAAGACCGTTTAGAGCAGAAAGGTCGAGGAAAAAGAAAGAATGAGTGCGGTGGCGAGCCAAAGAAAAACGCCGCAAGCGCGGGCGCATTGCGGCGTGTCGAGAAAAAAAGTGAAGGCGAATCGGCGAGCGACCAACAGTCAGAACTTTGGCGACTCTTTCGGCGGTGTATAGGGCGTTTCGCCGTCCCCATAGAATCGCTTGCGCGTGGCTTCCGCCACTCGATTGCAGAGCACGTCTCCCACCTTGGGGCGGTCGGTTTTGCACTGCTGGCGCAGTTCTTTAAGCCGTTCGGGATTGGCCGCCAGTTCTTCCACCGTGGGGATCGTTGCCTCCGAATTAGCGGCCTTCTGTGGTGCTTCGGATTGGTCGCAGGCGGTCAATGTAGCCACCAGCAAAAAAGGAATAATCGTTTTCATGATGCTGGTTCCTCCGCAGGATCAGCATTGAGGCCCGCGATGGGCTTGGGAGATTCCGGTGATTCGATGGCTTGCACCCGCTCAATGAATCTTGCCAGTACGTCGGATGGTAGGCCGTCAGCGCGTAACAAGTAGGTTGTCAGCGGCGGAACTCGGGATGCCAGCGGACGCGCTACGACTCCCGGTTCACGGCTGGCGTGAATGTGCGCTGCGCCCACTAGTCCGAGTGCGAAGCCAGCAGACACCAACACCATCATCAGATCACAAGAAGCGACCCGCTCCGCGATCAGCGGCTCCATATCGGCGCGACGTAATACCCGGTCAACATGCTTAGCATGGCCTTCACAGACCTGCGGATCGCACAGGACAAGCGGGTAGCGCAGCAGTTCATCCAATGGAATACGCTTGTGAGCCAGCAGCGGATGCCGTGCTGGCACAGCGACCATGAGTGGATCACTCCAAGCGGGTAAGGCAATGATGCTGTCGCCTACTTCCTCGGACTGTGCAAACCCTACGTCGTAAAGATCGTCATGCAATCCCTTAATCTGCTGCGACAGCGGAACCTCGAAGAAGCGGATTTCAACTTCGGGTTCTTCCTGGCGACATAGAGCCAACAAGGCTGGCAAGCGCGACGGAGTAATGCCATCTGACAGTGCCACGCGCAGCTGGCTGTGGAAGCCATTGGCCGCAGTGGTCACGCTGTCGCGGGCTTGTTGCAAGGCCGCGAAAACACGACGCACGTGTTCTAGGAACAGTTGGCCAGCGCGGGTCAGTCGTGTGCTGCGCGTGGTGCGAGCAAACAGCATCACGCCCAAGTCATCCTCTAGTTCTTTGATGGCGCGCGACAACGGAGACTGTTCGATATGGAGTCGTTCAGCAGCTCTCGCAAAATGCAGTTCCTCCGCGACGGCGAGAAAGCATCGCAAATGGCGAAGTTCCATTCACACATCCCTCCAAAAAAGACGGCTCGCTTCAGCACAACCAACAGCTCCGTGAATCAGGTCGGCACCGTATGAGGCGTCATCCTTTCTTCCTTGATTGGCAAATTTACAAGTGCCGCAGCAAATGCCAATGCGGCATCCGCCCACCACATCCATTCATAGCTGCCCATGCTGACCACAGCCACGCCGCCCAGCCATGCCCCCAGAAATCCACCGATCTGGTGGCTCAATAGAGTGAGGCCGAACAACGTACCCAGATAGCGCGCACCGAACAGCTTCCCAGTCAGTCCGGCCGTCGGTGGCACCGTTGCGAGCCAGGTGGCACCGAGCACGACAGCGAACAGGTAGAAAGTCCACGGCTCTTTTGGCGCAGCCATATAGACAAGAATGGCTGCGGCGCGCGATGCATACATCCAGAACAGAATCATTTTCATGCGCATGCGGGTGCCCAAGACACCGACGACCAGGCTTCCGGTCACGTTGGTCAAACCGATGATGGCCAGTGAGGTGGATGCCACGTTTGCGCTCAGACCGCATAGATCGACTTCGCCCGGCATGTGCGTGACAAGGAAGGCAATGTGGAAGCCGCAGGTGAAGAAGCCTGCATGCAGGCACCAGTAGCTCTTGTCGCGCAAGGCGATCCTGAGTTGGTGGCGTAGCGTGAAGCCGTCATCCGCCTCCGCCTTCGCGCTTGGCTTGCGAGGCGTGCCGCGCAGCCACCACGCCATCGGTGCCGTGGACAAGGCCAGCACTGCCATTGTCCACATGGCGCTCATCCAGCCAAAGGCCGACATGACAGCCTGGTTCAGTGGAGCAAAGATGAACTGCCCCATGCTTGCACCTGCGTTGATAACTCCGCCTGCAAACGAGCGGCGCTCTGCCGGAATGCGCTGCGCAGTTGCACCGATAAGAATGGAAAAACTGCCCGCGCCTGCGCCTGCTGCACTGAGCAGACCAACAGTAAAGATCAACCCCCATTGGCTACTGACCTGCGTGGTCAGGGCAGAGCCTGCGGCTAGCATCACCGCACCAATGACGATGACCCGGCCTGGCCCCCAACGGTCGGCAGCAGCCCCAAAGAGCGGCTGCGCAGCTCCCCATACCAACTGTGCGATCGCCATGGCAAAACTGATTGAGGCAATACCCAAGCCAGTGTGTGTATTAAGCGGCGACAGGAATAGGCCCATGGATTGCCTTATGCCCATCGTGACCATCAGGATCGCGGCAGCCACCAGTACCAAAGGCCAGAAGCCGCGCTGCGTCTTGCCATCGTTTCGAGACGCCATGCTATTACGCCGCATACTGTGCAAGCCCATTGCCGAAAGACCAATTTTCCTTGTTGGTCTCAACGAGGCCAATAAACACGTCCTCGGGCCTATGGTTTAGCCGCGCCTGCATTCCATCAACGATGGCCTTGAAAAGAGACTTCTTAGCATCCGTCGTGCGCCCGGTGTTGAGCGTGATCTGGATGAATATGCAGTCCGCCGAGCGCGCGATGCCCAAATAGCTCGGATCGAAGATGAACATCTCTGGATCGTGCTCGGTAATGACCTGGAAGCGGTCGTTCTGAGGCACATTGATAGTATTGACAGTGGCGGCATACACGATGTCGCCGACGGTGCGGCGAAATTCTATGGACTTGCCCTTGGCTAAGTCGATTCTTACAAGTGGCATATAAATCCCCGCAGTTCAGAAATGGAAAGATATGGGCACGCCAACGCTAGATGGGTTTCATGTGCGCGCGCCACCACATGGCTCCGCCGGCCAGTAACAACGACAGTTACTCATATGGGAAGGCCATCAGTACCCTTGTCGTCCTGCATTCGAGACCATTGGTGCGTGTGATTCAGGCGGCGACTGCGCGATAGCGCCGACCGCGAGGATGGCCGCGTCAATGTCTGCTTGGCTGACGTCCAGATGCGTGACGGCACGAATCGCTCCTCGTACCAGACCCATGCGCACGCCGCGCGATTGGAGTTGCGACAGAAATACCTCGTGAGAAATGCCGATGCCAGAGGGATCGAAATAAACCATGTTGGTCTCGGGCTCTGGCGTCATGACGTGGATACCGGCCAGCCCCTTAAGACCGTCGGCCAGACGGCGTGCATTTGCATGGTCTTCGGCAAGGCGATCCACGTGATGATCGAGAGCGTGCAAGCAGCCCGCTGCGGCGATGCCCGCCTGCCGCATGGCTCCGGCAAACACGTGCTTGTAGCGCTTGGCTTCGGCGATGAAGTCGCGGCTTCCTGCCATGACGGCACCGATTGGCGCACCCAGTCCCTTGGTGAAGTCGATCCACACGCTGTCCACCTGCGCCGCGTAGGCGGCTGGTGAAACTCCGGTGGCGACGCAGGCATTAAGCAGTCGTGCGCCGTCCATGTGTATTGCTAGTCCTTCAGCGCACGCCGCGCTGGACACCGATTTGAGCTGATCGAGTGACCAGACAGTGCCGCCCGCGAAGTTGTGTGTCTGCTCTACACAGACAAGCTTGGGTGGTGGGCCGTAAGGCGAGGAAACGGTCTTCAGGCGATGGAGCGCTTGCCGCATTTCCTCGGCAGTGAAGATCCCTGACTGGGTCATGATCGGTTCAATCAGAACACCGGAACTCAAGGCCACACCAGCAGACTCTGCACGGATGATGTGCGCCATCCAGTCGGCGATCACGCCATCCGCGGGATTCGTATGCACCTTCGTCGCCACAAAGTTGCACATCGTGCCCCCCGGAAACCACAGCGCTGCCTCCTTGCCTAGCAGTTCGGCTACGCGCTCTTGCAGTCGGTTGACGGTGGGGTCTTCTCCTCGTTGCTCGTCGCCCACCTCCGCATTTGCGATGGCCTGCCGCATCGCAGGTGTCGGTTTGCTTTCGGTGTCGCTGGACAATGGGATGAACGGGCGTTTTTGATTCACAGACATAGGGATTCCTGTAGCCACAAGGTTCTCGGATGTCCCCTTTGGATTTAACCTGTGTCGGGCTCGATGAGGCCGCAGACGCAATAGGGGATGCTGCTTTTGATGCCGCAATTTTTCCGCATGGCACCTTCTTGAACAAACGATTAAACTTCGCCTATGGAATAGAAAAACTACATCATGGGGGCTTTATGAGTACGACCCTTCCGTTTAGGTCTTTGGTGGTTTTTGATGCGGTCATGAAGCAAAAAAGCTTCACCATGGCGGCCGCAGAACTTCATGTCACACCAGGCGCGGTAGGGCAGCAAATCCAGAAGCTCGAAGAGTGGCTGGGCGTAACCCTATTCACGCGCATGGTTAGGCAGATCCAGCCTACGGCAGAAGCTATGCACTATTGGGCTGCCATTCGGCCTGCGCTGGCACGCATCCAGCATGTCAGCGAGCAACTCCGCCTGAGTCAAGCCAACGAGGTTTGGCTCTCCATGCCGCCAACGCTCGCCGCGAAATGGTTTGCGCCGCGCATGGTGGGTTTCTTGGCCAAGCAGCCGAATATTTCTTTGCACCTGGGCGCTACCACCGCGATGAGTGATTTTGAGCGCGATCGGGTTGACCTTGCCATACGCTACTTCGACGGAGAGGATGCCTCGCTGGAATCCGCATTGCTCTGCCACGACGAGGCTCGGCTCTACTGCTCGCCGGCTTATGTCAAAGAACACCGTTTGAGAACACCCGATGATCTGGTTCGGGCAACTTTGTTGCACACAACCCTGCAACCGCATTGGCGATGTTGGCTCCAACAGTTCAGCCACCTCACGGACGAGCAGATCGACGCAATCCCAAGCCTACACTTTGACCAGTCTCTGCTAGCCATAGAAACTGCGCGATACGGCCAAGGCGCTGTCTTGAGCAGCGCCATCCTGACGGAAGCCGAGCTGCGCGATGGCTCGCTGTGCGAGCCATTCGAGTGCCGCCTGCCAGTAACAAAAGGCTATTACATCGTCCATCACAAAGGCTCTGCCTTGCGGCCTGCCGCGCTGGCGTTGAAGCAATGGCTACTGCAAGTTGCACAGAGTGAATGCAATAACTGAATGCTGCTGTGGCTGTGGCTTGCTGCTAATCCTGCATCAAGCCTGCCGCCCCGCGTTCATCGGGGCCGACAACGATGCAATGAGTTCGTCAACCTGTTCCTCACAGGTAGCACATGCCGTTACCAGACGGATCGTGCTCTACCAATCTCCCAAGACACCCCGCCACCGCGCATTGTGGCGGCAAGCTGCTGCCCTAACCGCTGCTCGATCACCGGCTTCCACGACACCAGCGAGAAGCCCATGCCGTCATCCAGCATCGCGTAACGCCCGCTGGCGAGCATGACGCTGCGCCGGTAGATGGGTGGCCTCGGTGATGATCAGGCCGGCAGAAGCGCGTTGGGCGTAATAGGTCACGGCCAGTTCGCTGGGCACGAGTCCGGCACCGGCACGGCTGCGGGTCAGTGGTGCCATAACGATGCGATTGGCGAGAGTCAGAGACCCCAGTGGGTACGACTCGAAGAGTGCTTGTTTGGTCATGTTGGTATTGGTTCTATTGAATGGGAATAGATAGCGTCTTGCGGCGGGTCTTACTGCAAGGTCCAAAAAGCGGCGAAGGCCAGTGCGAGGCTGGACGTGAGGATGATGCCGAGCGATGTATACGCAGGAACATCGAGCATCGCGCCAACGCTGATGGCGACGGCCGCGCACCCCATCTGCAAAAAACCGAGCAACGCCGACGCCGCTCCTGCCTGCCGCCCGAAGGGGTGCAACGCAATGGCGGTGCCCAGCGGGTTGACCATGCCCATCCCGAGCAGGAACACCATCAGAGCAGCGGAAAAGAACACGAAATCTTCCTTGCCAACCAGCAGCACAATGCTGCCCGTCAATGCGATAACCAGACCCACCCGAACTGCCCGTGCCTGTCCCCATCGGTGGGCCAGGCGTGGCACCAAGAGGCCAGCGCCAAACACGACGAAAACGGTAGATGCAAAGAAGATCGCCAGCCCAAACGGCGAGAAATGGAATCCAACCATCAGGATCGCCGGGGCCATGCCGAAGAATGCGTACAGCGAACCGCTGACAAGGCTCATCGTAAGCGCTGGAGCGATGAAGCGCCGATCGGTCAGGAGCTGCCAGTAAGTCTTCAGTATCGCCGGGATAGAAATGGCCGAACGTCTGTCAGCTTGATGCGTCTCCCCGAGCCTGGCGTTGTAATGAATTGCCAGCACGACGGCCATCACACCGACAAAGGCAAACGTGAACTGCCAGCCTAGCCAGCTACTGAGCGCGCCGCCGAGCATCGGTGAAAAGCCCGGAGCGGCAGCCATAGCCACCATGATGAGGGTGAGCGTGCGAGCAAGCGCCTCACCGTCAAACAAGTCGCGAGCAATGGCACGCGACAGGACCGATGTTGCGCAGACCCCGAGCGCTTGGACAACCCGTCCCCCGATGAGTTGAGGTAGCGTGCTGGCGAACGCGCATATCGCGCTTCCTATAACGAATGCCAAGAGGCCGGCTAACACCAGCCACCTTCGGCCGAATCGGTCCGACAGCGGTCCGACGAAAAGCTGCCCCACTGCGAAGGCGACAAGGAAGCTGCTGAGCGTGGCGCTCAGGTCGATCACCGACGTGCCGAGGGCAACGGCCATGTCGGGAAACGCCGGCAGGATGATGTTGGTGGCGAGCGCGCCCAATGCTGCCAGCCCGGCAAGCAGGAACAGCAATTCAGCAGTCAGTGCTTTCTGTGTTCCCGGGGCCTCTTCTCCCTTCGCCACGTATGTATGTTCTTGCATCATTTGGTTGTCTGTTGAATCGAGGGAGTTAGCGCAGGCATCGCCGGTTGTTTGGTGGGGTGATGCGCTCATGGCGAAGCTCCATCGGCAACGCTCTCGGCATCGTCATCCAGGCATTCGATGCAGGCTTCAAGCAGTTCGTGCAGCGCGGCAACGCGCTCGATGCCAAGCCGCTCGTTGAGCGCCAACTGTGCTGCCTTCCACGCGCGCTGCCCCTCGGCTTGCTTTTCTCGCCCCGCATCGGTCGCTTCGACAAGACGACTGCGAGCATCGTTGCCGGCACCAATCTGCAACCACCCATGCGCCACCAGCGGCTGCAAGTTGCGTGTCAATGTCGAGGCATCCATGTACATGCGCTTGGCCAGATCGCCCGGGCGGATAGGCCCGAGGCCGACGACGTGCGACAGCAGCGCGTACTGCGTGTTCTTCAAGCCCGTCTCACTGGAAAAGCGGTCGTAGTGGCGCGTCACCACGCGAGTGAGCTGGCGCAGCTTGAGATTCGTACAGCCTTGAGGCTTGGTGGCGTTCTTCATGTGATACATTGTACCTGCAATCATTGTATATGCAACTTAATGGAAAGAAGGAGCAGCGTATGTCAGTCGATGAAGTAGTCGCTCGATGGGAAGCAGACGAAGCGCGTGTGCGCGCACGCTTGGAGGCACCTGATGTTGTTCCCAAGGGGCAAGCGTTCAACCGATCGGGCTTGGAGGTGTTCGAGGCGATCTTTGCAGGTGAGCTGCCTCCGCCGCCGATCGGCGACACGCTCGACTTCATTCCGGTTCACATGGAGCATGGCTCGGCAGTTTTTCAGGGGCGGCCATCGCGCCGTCACTACAACCCGCTGGGGACCGTACATGGCGGTTGGTTCGCCACGCTGCTTGACTCAGCCGTGGGTTGTGCAGTGCATACGACGCTTCCAGTCGGCAAGGGTTACACCACACTGGAACTGAAGGTGAACATGCTTCGCCCCTTGAGCGATCAGGTGCCACTGGTACGTGCCGAAGGCAAGTTGATTCACGCCGGGCGCCAAGTCGCCGTAGCCGACGGCCAGATCGTCGGCCCGGACGGAAAGATCTACGCGCACGCAACAACGACGTGCCTGATCTTCGATCGCGCTTGATTCACCTCGGGAGACGGACATGGTTCAAACTGAAATCGTCATCTGCTCGCCGGTGCGCACAGCGATCGGCACCTACGGTGGCGCGTTAAAAGACACGCCTGCGCCTGAACTTGGAGCGGCCGTTGTCCGCGAGACCCTGCGGCGTTCCGGGTTGGCAGCCGACGCCATCGACGCCGTCGTGCTGGGCCAGGTCATCCAGGCCGGCGCCAGGATGAATCCAGCGCGCCAGGCAAGCATTGGCGGCGGGCTGCCGGTGCAAGTGCCTGCATTGACGGTAAACCGAGTGTGCGGCTCCGGCGCCCAAGCCATCGCGACGGCGGCATTGGAAGTAGCGGCGGGTCACGCTGGCGCCGTGATCGCCGGCGGCATGGAAAACATGGACCAGGCACCCTACCTCGTGCCGGGCGGACGCTGGGGTAACCGCATGGGCGATGCGCTGATGCTCGACAGCATGCTGCGCGATGGCCTCAATGATGCGTTCAGCGGACAACACTCGGGCTGGCATACCGAGGATCTGGTCAACCAGTACGGCATTACGCGCGAAGATCAGGATCGCTGGGCCGCACGTTCGCAGCAGCGTTTCAGTGCTGCACAGGCTGCGGGCAAGTTTGCCGAGGAAATCGTTGCAATCGAACTGGCCGGTCGCAAGGGTGCCGTGCGCTTCGACAAGGACGAAGCCAACCGGCCCGACACAACGGTCGAAACGCTGGCCAAGCTCAGACCCGCGTTCCGCAAGGACGGCACCATCACCGCTGGCAATGCGCCGGGCCTCAACAGTGGCGCGGCAGCGGTGATCGTCACGGAACGCGCCTTCGCCGAGCGCCACGGTCTGCAACCCTGGGCGCGGCTGGTCGCCCAAGGGGTGGCCGCCGTCGAACCCGGCATGTTCGGCATCGGGCCGGTGCCAGCGGTCAAGTTGGCACTCGAACGTGCTGATTGGAAGCACACCGACATCGAACGCATCGAGATCAACGAAGCGTTCGCAGCGATCACGCTGGCGTGCCTGCGCGAACTCAATCTTGCCGAAGACATCGTCAACGTCGAGGGCGGCTCAATCGCCCACGGACACGCCATCGGTGCAACGGGTGCAGTGCTGACCACACGACTGTTGCATTCGATGCGGCGGGACGGCATCCGGCGCGGCATTGTCACGCTGTGCATCGGCGGGGGCCAGGGCATTGCGCTGGCACTCGAAGCCATCTGACGGGAGTTGGACATGACCATTCTCTATCTGGAAGACCTGGCAGCGGGGCAACGCTACGCCGGCAGCACGCGCATTCGTGTCGAAGAAAACCGCCTCAAGAGCTTCGCCACCGAGTTCGACCCCCAGCCCTTCCACCTGGACGAAACCGCTGCAAGCAGCTCGATCTTCCGGGGCCTAGCGGCGAGCGGCTGGCATACCGCCGCGATCACGATGCGACTGCTGGTGGACAGCGAGTTCAAACCGGCGGGAGGCATCGTGGGCGCGGGATTCGACGAATTGCGTTGGCCGCTTCCGGTTCGGCCCGGCGATGAGTTACGTGTGGAGAGCGAAGTTCTCGAAGTGCGGCCATCGAAATCTCGTCCCGAGCAAGGAATAGCGAAGGTCCGCACGACCACGCTGAATCAAGACGGAAAGACCGTACAGGTATCCGTGGGAAATCTTGTAGTGCCGCGTCGCCCCGGTGCGGCGCAAGAAGCGTAGAGCATTTTTCTTTTTTAGGAGCAGAGCATGAAATACACCGTCTTTGGCAGTACCGGTCTCAAGGTATCTCAGGTATCACTCGGCACCGGAAACTTCGGAACGGGCTGGGGCTATGGCGCCGATCCCGATGTCAGCACGAAAATTTTCAATACCTACGTTGAGGCCGGCGGCAATTTCATCGATTCGGCCGACGCCTATCAGTTTGGGCAATCCGAAGAGTTGCTTGGCACCTTGCTGAAGGGTCAACGCGAAAACTTCGTGCTCACCACCAAATTCACACGTGGCGCTACACCCAATGCCAACCCGCTGATCCTTGGCAATAGCCGCAAGGCCATGGTTGTCTCACTGGAGGCGAGCCTGAAGCGGCTCCAGACCGACCGGATCGACATCTACTGGGTGCATTGGCCCGATGGCGTCACGCCTACAGAGGAAATCGTCCGAGGCTTCGAGGACCTGGCACGTGCGGGCAAGATCCTATACGCAGGTATATCGAACTTCCCGGCTTGGCGTTTGGCCCGTGCAGTGACGCTGGCCGAAGTCTCCGGGGCGGTGCCCATCGCGGCCGCGCAATTCGAGCACAGCCTGGTTCGGCGCGAAGCTGAGGCCGAACTGTTCCCCGCGTCGCATGCCCTGGGCCTCGGCATCGTCACTTGGTCGCCGCTGGGAGGCGGCATGCTGACCGGCAAGTACCGCAAGGGCGAGAAAGGCCGTGCGGAAGGTTTTGGCGGCAAGGTGTTCCAGCCGGAGAACTCCGAGCAACGCACGCAGATTCTCGACACGGTGATTGCCATCGCCGAGGAACTAGGGGTGACGCCGGGCCAAGTAGCGATTGCCTGGGCCGGCACCCACGGCTCCGTACCGATCATCGGGCCGCGATCGCCCGAGCAGCTGGCCGACAACCTGGGGGCTTTGTCGGTCAAGCTGTCGGCCGAGCAGATCGGTCGGCTCGATGCGGTGAGCAGCCCTGCGGCCTCGGCGCGGACTCCGATTCCTTGGGCCGAGAGTATCGCGCCGAAGGTGATTGCCTAGCTCGCCACACAACAAACTGGTAAGCCTGCGCAGGAGAATCCGGATGTGACCAAGCCGCTCAGCTTGGCCGAGCTTTATCCCAAAGCTCTAAATTCGCGCGGCACTGTCCTGGCAACGCATAGGGATCGCCTGGAAAGAGCCCATGAGCAATCATGGAAAGCGTCGGCGCGATGGTACTCGCGCGTGCCGTGGACGATCCCGAACTATCCGAAGCCATCTTGGCTTTAATGCGCGATGAGTCGATGTCGCGCTGACGTTCAGATCCACCGCTGGAGGTGGTTTTGACTATTCAGAAGGGGAAACACCATGAAAGGAAAAACATCATGAAAGCAGTCATCGCCGCCTATGCACGTTCACCATTCCATTTCGCCCGCAAGGGACGCCTAGCCGAAGTGCGGCCCGACACAATGGCCGCGCAGGTCGTGCAAGGACTGCTGCAACGCACCGACCTAGACCCAGCGCTGCTGGAGGACGTGATCCTTGGCTGCGCTTACCCCGAGGCCGCACAGGGCAACAACTTGGCGCGCATCGTCGGCTTGCTGGCCGGTCTTCCCGAGGCCGTTGGCGGGATGACGGTAAACCGCTTCTGCGGATCGTCTATGCAGGCAGTGCATATCGCAGCCGCACAGATTGAGGCGGGCATGGGAGACGCTTTCCTCTGCGTAGGCGTAGAGTCGATGAGCTTGGTACCGCAGGGCGGCTTTAACTTTTCGCCCAACCCTGAGTTGCAGACCAACACCGCTGCCTATATCTCTATGGGTGAGACGGCAGAGAACGTGGCGCAGCGTTGGGGTGTTAATCGCGCCGACCAAGATTTGCTCGCGCTGCAATCCCATCAGAAAGCCGCTGCTGCTCGCGAGCAAAGTCGGCTGGCCGACGAGATTGTGCCTATCCGTTTACAGGATGGCGAACTGGTCAATGCCGACGGCTGCATCCGCCCAGGCACCACGCTGGAGGCGCTGGCGGGACTCAAACCCGCCTTCCGGGCAGACGGCGTGGTCACGGCTGGCACGTCGTCGCCGCTGACCGATGGAGCATCAGCGGTGCTCGTCACCAGCGACGACTTTGCCGAGCGCTATGGCCTGCAAGCATTGGCGCGCATTCGTAGCTTTGCGACCGTTGGAGTAGATCCGGCCGTCATGGGCATCGGACCTATCCCGGCCACACGCAAGGCGCTGGCACGCGCTGGCCTGGCGGTGTCTGACCTGGACGTCGTGGAGATCAACGAGGCTTTCTCGTCGCAGGCGCTGGCTTGCATCCGCGACCTGGAACTGGACATGGCTACTGTGAACATCGACGGCGGGGGGCTGGCTATCGGCCACCCGCTGGGCGCTACCGGCGCTCGTATCACTGGCAAGGCTGCGGCTCTGCTGGCGCGGCAGCAAGGGCGCTATGCTCTTGCTACCCAGTGCATAGGTGGCGGGCAAGGCATCGCCACCATTCTGGAAAGGCCTTGACCTTACGATAAAGGCTTCCTGCCGTTCTTGCGGGAAGCCCCAAAAATCATCTGAGCTTCAGAAGCGCCAGGCAACATTGACAAACTATCGGAGTGTGCTGCTTTGGCACACCCCACGCAGTGAGCAGACAAAGCAGCACAAGCTAGCCAACGGACAGGCCGCGCTGTCGCCCAATCTCCCATGACACCCCACCACCGCGTATCGTGGCGGCGATTTGCTGCCCCAGGCGCTGCTCAATGACTGGCTTCCACGGCACCAAACTGAAACCCATGCCGTCATCGAGCATCGCGTAGCGCCCGCTGGCGAGCATGACGGAGCGCCTGTAGATGCCGGCCACGCGCTGACCGTCGGCCACCGGGCGATGTTCCAGGCCGGTTTCGGCGGCAATGTCCTTGGCGGCTTGCGCCAGCTCCCGATTGCGTAGCGTGCCCAGCAGGTTCCGGGCGAGGATCACGCGCTGTCCACGCCGCTCTGCCAGCCCCTGTTCGGCCAGGAAGTCGGCGCGGTGCTGCATTGCCTGTTTGGCCTCGCTGCCAAAACCCAGGTAGTCCAGGCCCGAGCCGCCGCCGATCAACTGCTGGTCGAGCCAGGTGGCCCCGATCATGCGTGTCTGCCGCTCGATGGGTAGGTGCGATTTTAGTTCCACGGCCACGCCGCCCAGGCGCTGCGCATCGTAGCGTCGGCCCTGCTCGGGCAGGTCGTCCGGCACCTTCCACAGCCCTTCGGCCACGCGCTCCACGATGCCGGCTCTGCGCAGGGCTTCGAGCCGGCGGACATGGGCGGCGACGACTTCCTGCGGATCGCGGCCCGGCACGGCCTGACCCTGCGCGATGGCGAGGTGGTGGTCGGTGCGGTACAGGCCATCGCTCGCCAGCGCGGCGATGTTGCGGTCGGCCGCACGCACGTCGGCCGATCCCTTCACCTCCACCACGGCGCCGGTCGGATAGTTCGCCAGCTCGTCGCGGGCGTTGAGCGCAACATAGTGGGCCTTGCCGTCCACCCCGTCGATGACCAGATAGCCTCGGTCGCGCAGCTCGTCGGCCAGCCCCTTCGCGGCCACGCGGCCGAGGATGGTTCGGCCGTCGTCGCCCGGCTCGAACACCGCCAGCTCGCGCGGCTCGCCGCGCATGGCCCGCTGCATGGTGCGGATGATGTCTCCACGCTCGCCCAGGGCGCGCAGGGTCTTTTCCGCGTCGGCATGGACGGCCCAGGTGCCCGACTGCATCTCGTCGGCCAGGCCCATGCGCTGCAAGCGTTGCAGCCGGCCGATCAACAGCAGGCGCTGGCGTTGCAACCTCGGTTCGTTGAGCCGTTCGACATGCACCAGGCCATCGTCGCCCAGCTCGCGCTTGAGCGTGCGATCCAGGCTCGTCCACCGCTCTTGTTCCACTTCGCGCTGCAAGGTCTGTTGGATCTCCAGCTCGGTGCGCGGCCCCAGCCATTCGGTCGCCAGTTCGGCGGCGCGATGGCGGAAGCCATCGGCGATGTAGTCGCCCGCGATGATGAGGTCTTTGCCGGTGTCGTCGCGTCCGCGCACGACGATGTGCGTGTGCGGGTTGTCGGTGTTCCAATGGTTGACGGCTACCCAATCGAGGCCCGTGCCCAGGTCGGCCTCCATGCGCCCCATCAGGTGGCGCGTGTAGGTGCGCAGGTCTTCGAGTTCCGCGCCATCCTCGGGCGAGAGGATGAAGCGGAAATGGTGCCGGTCGTCGGCGCAGCGTTCCTTGAAGCCGTCGAGGTCGGCGGCATCGGTCTGCGGCCCGTAGGCTTGGCCCGGCTCGCCATCGCGGCCCACGCCATAGCGCTCGATGTAGCGCAAATGCTTGGCGAGTGATTGCGGGCTGGCCTGGCGCTGATTGACCAGCAGCGTCTTGATGGTCACGCGCCGCGACATGGGCGTCAGCTTGGCGCCGGCGAAGCGCGCCGCCGTGTGGCCGCGTCCCAGGCGCGAGCCGGGCCGCTGGCCGGTGCCCCTCCCGGCTCCGCCAGCCGCCCCAGGACGGCGCACCGAGGACTTGCCGCTGCTGGCCTTGCCCGCCTGCTTGAGCACCTTGGAAACGAAGCTCTGGCCCCGGTTCTTCGGGGCGCTGGGGCGGATGCGGAAATCATCGTCGCGGCGGTCGGTCATGGCTGCGCTCTCTGCAAGCTCTGGCGTGTCCGGTCGTGCGAAGCACGCGGACATGCCTGCATTGGCGCGGGCCTCGCGCCCCACGCGGCACGGCGGCGAAGCCGCTCCGTGCCGCGCCACCCCCACGTGCAGACTGGCTTTCGACGCGGCCCGGTGCCGCGTCCTTTTGTCTTGCCTTCCGCATTTGCCTTCCGCATCCGCTCCCGGCAACCGCGGCCCGGTGGCAAGGCTGCACCAGCAGCCAGCGCCCCGGCGAACACGGCGATGGCCGCAGGCCAGCCGTGTTCGAGGCAAGACGCCTGCACGTGGGACGGCCGCATGCGATGCAGGGCCGGATGCCGCGCGGTGTGCCGTGCGACAGCACAGGCACGCCACGCGCGGCGACATGGCCCATGCAGCAGCAAGGACACGCCTGATAGCACGCTGGACTGCACGGCGATGCGCAGCGAGTCGGCGGCCAGCGATGCAGCCACCAGCACGCCGGATGGCAGCCCTGAGTACGGCGCGGATGCGCTCGCACTGCACGCGCGATGACATGGCGAAGAACAGCAGAACGACACGCCCGATAGCACGAGGCCATGCACGCTCACGTGCAGCGAATCGGCGGCGATCATGGCCGTTTCTCCAGCCAAAGCGGATGCGCCACTCCGATCACGGCGGCTGCTCTCACCGGCCCGAAGTAGCGGCTGTCGAACGACGCCGGGTTGGTGCTGCTCAGCAGGAACAGCTCGCCAGCTTCGAGACGGCGGCAATGCGGCCAGGATGGCAGCGGCCGGCCCAGCCGGTCGGCGGGCAGCACGGCGGCCACCGGCACGCCGTCGATCCACACCAGCGCATCGAACACGCATACATGCTGCGGCGCCACGGCGCCCACGCGCTTGAGCAGCGGCACGCGCGCCGGTAGGTAGCGGCGCTGCGCGGCCAGCGCTGCAACGTCAGGCGGCAGCGTGGCGAGGACGATGGCGCCGACGTGCAGCGCATCGGACGACCCGATGCGATACCAGCCGATCGGAACACTGTCGGACGGGTTGTAGACCAGGCGCGGCAGCGGCTGTACGAAAGCCGCCCAGGCCAGCGCAGCGAGGCCGCAGGCGGACAGGCTCGCCAGAACGATGCGAGCGCGCAGGCGTAAACGAGGATGTGGCGGGATTTCAGTTGCATCGGCAACGATAGATGGGGGTGTCATGGCAACACCCTCCCAGCCAGCCATGCAGCGTGCCGCTCGGCGCTGTATTCGGGCAGCGGCAGACGGGCCGCGAGCCGGTTGGCGAGCGTGCGCCAGTACGCGGGCGAAGCGCCGGCAGGCGCGATGCCCAGTGCCTCGATGGCGTCGATGCGCTCCAGTACGGCACGCACATTCTTGTCGCCCTCTGCGTGCAGCAGCAGGCGCGCGCCGGGCTGCACGCCGGGGATGCGCTGCGCGCCATCCAATGGCGTGCAAGCCTGCATCACCATGAGCTGCCAGCGAACCGTGCCGTAATCGTTGGCCTGCCAGCGGATGCGGCAGAACACGGCGCCCGGCAGGAACACCGCAACGCGCCGCCAGCGGTCGTGCCGGATGGTGCGCGCCGCCTCACCGAAGCGCAGGTAAATGTCGATGCGCTGGTCCACGTAGGCCAGCGCCACGCGCGTCAGCGGTATGGTGTCTGCTCGGCCGACGAGCGCAGTGAGTGCAGGTAAAGGGGCAGCTGTAGCCGCGCCAGCGGCAGGCGAAGCGGATGCGGTCATGGGGTGTTCTCCCTGCGGTGTTCTGGAAACTCCCGCTCCAGCAGGCCGCGCAGCAGGTCGGCCACGGTCACGCCCTGCGTGAAGGCTGACACCTTGATGCGCGAGCGCATGGCGGGCGTGATGTCGAGGGTCAGGCGAGCCGTATAGAGATCGCCCTTGTTGAGCGCATCGCCATCGCCCTGCCGAATCCACGCCTCGGCGTGCGGATTCGCCGGCGGGCGCGCGCCGATGCCGACGCGCTTGGCAGCGCGTTTGCTGTTCGGTGGCGGCTTCGCAGTCATGTCGGCCACCGCAGCAGTTCATCGACCAACGCAGTAATTTCGCGCGCAGCGGCGCTGTCCGGCGCCGTCTCGCGCGCCAGCCGCCCAGCGGCCACGCTGTCGGCGAACACGATGCGCTGGCGTACTTCCGCGCGCAGCGCAGGCAGCGGCTGCTCTGCCAGCGCGCCGCGTGCTTCGCGCCCGATCACCGTGGTGCTGACGCGCCGGTTGATGACGAAGGCCGCGCGCAATGCGGGGCGAAACACCTGCGCCTCGCGGATCAGCGCCACCATCTCGGCGCTGGCCCACAGGTCGTAAGGGCTGGGC
>NZ_JBANEL010000048.1:0-14196 GCF_040187735.1 Comamonas sp. w2-DMI
ACACCTTGATTTGATCGCTATGCAGGACAAGAACTTTGTGGAATCGCTGCGCAAGGGATTGGGGGTACTGACTTGCTTTGACCGTCGGCATACCCGGCTCACGCTGTCGGAAGTGGCCAGGCTCACGCAGTCCACACCAGCATCGGCCAGACGTTCACTCAGCACGCTGGTACAGCTTGGCTATCTAGAGAGTGACGGGAAGCTGTTCTGGATGCAGCCCAAGTCGCTGCTGATCGCCTATTCATTTCTGTCATCGCGCCCCATGCCTGCGTTGGCCCAGCCGCTACTGGACGCACTGTCGGAGCGCACCAGAGAGTCCGCTTCGCTTGGTACTTTGTTGGAAGACGATGCCATCATCATTGGCCGTTCGACCGCACGGCGCAGCTTGAGCACGGGCCTAGGAATAGGATCTAGATTGCCGGTGTACTGTTCTGCGATTGGTCGGATGTTGTTGTCAGGACTCCCCCAGCAGGAGGCGCGTGCAAGGCTGGAGATGATTGAGCGGGTGGCTCTGACCCATCAGACAGTGACTGACTTGGAGAAGTTGCTGGGCCTGCTTGAAACTTGCCGACAATCCGGATGGTCATGCAGTGATGGAGAGTTGGAGCTGGGTGTGCGTTCCATGGCAGCGCCAGTGCGCGACCCTCAAGGCAACACTATTGCTGCCATGAGCATTGCAGTTAGGGCCGAGAGACTCAGTATGAGCGAGTTCAAAGAGACTTTTTTGATGCCGTTGAAGCGCGCTCGCAATGAATTGGAAAAAAAACTATATCCGTCCTGTTGATTTACACGCAAAGCTGACCCGCTGAGATGAATCACCGGCACTACTGAATTCCAGATTCCTGCTGGCTGCAAAGTTGGTTCGCTCGATGTCCCGCAAAGGGTGCTCGCCAGACAATGCTGCATGTGAAGGCTTCTTCGGAAGGCTGAAAATGGAGCTGTTTTATCCCGGCAATTGGCAATCAACGACGATTGGGCAGTTCATCGAAGCTGTCGATACTTGCATTCTTTGGTACAACGAAAAAACGTATCGTGGTATCTCTGGGACGTTTAAGCCCTGTGGAATATGGAAGGACTGCGAGCGGCTGCTCAATGCTAGCTTGCAGTTTGTCCATTTGGCCTTCTGGGTTCTATTGCTCAAAAGACTTTGAACAGACTCTTAGTGTTGTGCGCTCTGACCTCAAGGTTTCCTCGAATAGCAGACTTGGCGCCGTTGCTACCCGTCTCTAGGAGATAAAAGATAGGCGTCATACATACATCCAAGAGCGTCCGATCGACTCCAACAGCTAGGCGGTCTCAAACCCTCAACTAAATTTGCAGCACCTAGAGCGTGGTCTTCGCAGATCCCTCTTGAAAAAAGAGATCGGTAAAGATTTCCGAAACGGCAACACCGTCCAGTATGAGACTGGACATCATGGCTCCAGGCTCTTGAATCCCAGTGCCGCTGAAAGCTGGGCCGCCTCCTCCCTGAGGAGCACAGCATAGCCCCGAACAACCTCTTCGCTGAGTCTTGCGCTAGGGCCAAACAACCCAAGTGATCCCACCACACGACCGCTACTGTCGAAAAATGGTGCGGCAATGGCGACGGCTCCCTGAATCAGCTCATCACGGCTTGTTGCATAGCCTTCGATGCGAATTTGCCTCAGTTGCTCCGTGCACCGCTTGGTTTCTTCGGTACCTTCCGCTCCGTAGACAGAAAGATCCTGCTTGTCCACGTTCAGCCAGGCGAGAATGGACCGTCCACTGGCCCCCCGCACCAGATTCTCACGGTAGCCCACGCCGCGCTTGAAACTCAGGGGCTGTGTACTGGGGAGTTCGGCAACACATGTCCTGGAGACACCTTCCTGCACATGCAGGGAAACGGTCTCACGGGTTTTCTCCCACAGGCGGCGCATCATTGGTTGGGCAACGGTTTCGTAGCTCATGCCTGCGGACCAGGCATGGGCCATCTGGGCGACTGCAGGGCCGAGCCGGAATCGCTGGGGTTCGCCCTCGGAAACGAGAAACCCCTTAGTGTTGAGCGTATCGAGCAAGCGATAGAGGGTCGGCCGGCTCAGGTCGACCCGCTTTAGTAGTTCGGCCACCAGCAATCCATCGTCCCCAGGCCTGAAAGCAAGAAGCACGTCAAGGGCCCTCTGGACCGCGCGCACCCCGCCTTCGGATTTTTCGGATTCGGCTATGTCAACGGTTTTCTGATTCATGCCGATACTCTACCTGCAATTGTCCATCTGATGGACAGGAAACATGGAAGAGAAAAAGGCTGGCGTCATTCCCTGGACACTGCCACCCCTTCCTGCCATCCGCACACTGTTCCCATGCCGCTCAGCAATCCAGGACCAGGTTGCCTGAACGGCATCCAGAGACGCAGATCATCATGCTCTTGTTCGCGGCCCGCTCCTGCTCGCTCAGTATCTGGTCGCGGTGATCCACATCACCGGAAATGACCCGGACCTCACAGGCCCCGCATACACCTTCACGGCAGCTGTACTCGGGGTTCATGCCCGCGTTGATCAAGGTATCCAGCAAAGAAGTCCCTGCAGCCACCTGCACGGTCCTGCCGGTCCTGCGCAATTCGACGGCATAGCCGACTTCCGGCGTCCGGGGGGCTGCCAGCGGCGCGGCAGCAAAGCGCTCCAGGTGTACATGCGCCAGCCCCAGTTTCCCGCAACTGTCTTCATACGAATCCAGAAAGGCCAGGGGCCCACAGGCATAGAAGTGCGCGCCTTCGGCATGTCCCTGGAGAAGGTTGTGCAGATCGGCACGCACACCTTTTTCTTCCTTGAAGTGCCAGTCGACAGTCACCCTGCCGCCGACCTGAGCTGCAATGGCCTCGATCTCCGGCACAAAGGCGGCGCTCGCGCGGCTGGATGCGCAATAGATGAGGTGCGCCGTCCTGCCCAGGGCATCCAGCCTCCTGAGCATGGCAAGAACAGGCGTGATGCCGATCCCTCCGGCTACCAGCACGCTATGGGGGGCAGTCTCGACCAGGGGGAAATGATTGCGCGGCCCGCCAATCTGGATGACGTCCCCGACCCTCAGCCTTTGATGGACAAAGCGTGAACCGCCACGGCTGGCTGGGTCCAGGGAAACCGCCACCACATAGCGATGACTTTCCCCCGGATTGATCAGCGAATAGCTTCGGATCAACCCATCGGCCAGGTGCAGGTCGATATGGGCACCCGCCTGCACGGGCTGGGCAAACTCCTCTGCCACAACAAGCGGCCGCAGCTCCACGCTGAGGGTGCCTGCCGCTTCGTAGCGCATCTGGTGGACGCGCGCCTGAAGATATGTAGAGGCCATGGCGTTACATGATGTGCAGGCCACCATCGACCATCAGGGTGGTCCCGGTGATGAAAGACGCTTCGCGGGAAGCCAGCCAGAAGATGGGCCAGGCGATTTCCTCCGGCGACGCCCAGCGCCCTATGAGCGATGTGTCCTTGCGCTCCGTCCTGAGCTGCTCCACGCTCTTGCCCGCGTTGCGTGCCCTGCCGACGTGGAAGTCGGTCAACGTGGAGCCCGGGCACACCGCATTGGCGCGTACGCCGTGAGCGGCTTCCTCGAATGCCAGGCTACGGGTATAGGCCAGTTGCGCCGCCTTGGTCGCGTCATACAGGGCCATGCCCTTGCGACCCGTGACCGCGTAGCAGGAGGACACGTTGACGATGCTGCCGGTTCCCGACTGCCTCAGTGCAGGAAGCGCAGCCCTGCAGTAGTTGGACATGCCCACCAGATTGACGCCGACCATGGCCTGCCATTCGGCAGCAGTGGCATCGGCTGCGGCACTGTAGTTGCGCATGGCTGCGTTGTTCACCAGGGTATCGAGACCGCCCCACTGTTGCACGCACTGCCCTACGGCTGCCGCTGCAGCCGATTCGTCCGACACATCGGCCATGACGCATGCCAGCCGGGCTCCCGGCACGGCCTGCAAAATGGCTTCACGCGTGCGTTCCAGAGCCTCAGCGTTTGCGTCCACCATCAGCACTGCAGCCCCTTCCTTGCAGAAGAGATGGGAGGCGGCGGCGCCTATGCCCGCACCGGCGCCGGTAATCAAGGCGGTGCGTCCCGCCATTCTGGATTCGCTCATTGTTCAATCCGCCTTTGCATTCGTTGCCTTGATGACCTTGCCCCAGCGCCCGATTTCGGTTGCTATCCAGTCATTGAATTGCTTGGGAGTGCTAGCAATGGTCTCAAACTCCATCTCATCCAGATGCTTGCGTACGTCCGGTGAGTTGAGAATACGCACCATGGCTTGGTGGTAGGTGTTAATGACGGCAGGCGGTGTTCCGGCAGGCGCCAATAGACCGATCCAGGACGTGGCCTCAAAGTCCTTGAGACCAGATTCCGCCAGTGTGGGAATCGTGGGTGTACTGGGGAAACGCTTAGCTCCCGTGGAGGCCAACAGCTTCAACCGACCTTCCTTGACGAATCCCTGCACATTGCCCGGAACAAAGAAACCGCTTTGAACATTGCCAGCGATCAGATCTGTCACCGCAGGCCCCGCCCCTTTGTAAGGAACATGAGTCATCTGGAAGCCAGCAGCCGATTTCATCATCTCCATGGTGAGGTGCGAAGCGCTGCCCATGGCCACCGAGCCATAAGAGTACTTGCTGGGGTTCGCCTTGGCCTTGGCGATGAAGTCCTTCACGTCCTTGAATCCGGCCTTGGGGTTGACCACCAGGTATTGGGGCGACTTCACCGCCAGCGTGATGGGAGCCAGGTCCTTGAGTGGGTCATAGGGCATCTTGTCGAACAGGGTGACATTGATTGCCAGAGGCCCGTTGTAGCCAATCAGCAAGGTATGGCCGTCCGGCACGGAGCGGCTGACTTCGTAGGCGCCGATGTTCCCGCCTGCACCAGGCTTGTTCTCAACCACGAAGGGCTGGCCCAGCGCCTCCTGCAGCTTGGGCGCAATCAGGCGCGCCAACACATCATTCGTGCTGCCTGTAATGGGCACCACGATGCGCACTGGCTTGGTGGGGCGCCATTCGGGCGCAGCGGCAGCCTGACCCCAGGCCGCAGTTGCCGCGCAGGCTCCTGCGACCAGGGCAGCCTTGAGTGTCATAGGGAATTTCATGTTTTTTTGTCTCCGTCATTTCTTGTCTTGGTGTTTCTCGTTCAGAGGCTGAAGACTGGCTTCTTCGTCGCATCCGCCAGTTCCTCGCGGGCCCAGGCCACGGGGTCCTGGTCGCGGGGCAGCAGCACGCCTGCAGGGCGCACGTGCTGCTCGCTTGCGTCAAGGGCGGGAGGTGTCTCACCCTGCTCGAGGCCCAAGGCCGCTTCATTGAGCATGCGGCGAGCCATCACAATGGCCTTGTCCGTAGGCAGCAGTCTCTCTGCGGCATGGTCCTGGATGGGACCCATGCTTTCCTGCAGCGAATAGTCCTGCGCGGAGAAACCGAAAATTCCGCTGTAGGAACGCTCCTCGCGCTGTGCAACCCGGTCCATGCCATAGTCATTGTTGCGATTGGCCTTGGGGATGAAGCTGCCGGGCTCTTCGTACTCCACATGTATGCCTTTGCCTTCCTCCATGGACTGCCGCTCTTCCTTAGTGAGCGGCTGGTCCGGCTGCCAGCTGATGCTCCAAGCCCAGCAGTTGTGGTCGTCGATAGGCACCCACACATGACCGCCCAGTGCATGGTTGCCGAACGGTGCAATGAGCGTGAACCAGGGGAACAGCCACTGCGTGATGCGCCAGTAGTAAGAGTCAGGCTCACCATTGCGACGGCCGAATAGGCTCAGACCAAAAGGCGTCTGTTCGATCTCGAACTTCACATTGCCGTCGGCCTTGATGTAGTCCAGCGCCTTGACGCCCTGGTGCATGGGATCCGTATCCACCTCGAAGCGGTGCACATATGACACATGGGCAGTGTCTATACCGCCTTCCATGGCCTGCAGCCAGTTACTGTATTGCAGGCGTTTGGAGACAAATACATGCTCCGGCGGCAGGGTACACCACTCCAACTCTGGAGGAGATGGTTTGTGCTCCTCGGGGCCCATGTAGGTCCAGACGATGCCCCCGCGCTCCACGCACGGATAGCCCTTGATATGCATGCGGGCGCAGGATTGCGGCGACGAAGGAACATCCACGCACTGTCCATCGCCGTCGAACTTGACGCCATGGTAGGCACAGCGAATGCCGTTCTCTTCGTTGCGACCAAAGTAGAGCGACACGCCGCGATGAGAGCAGAACTCGCTGATCAGGCAGGCCTTGCCGTCCGTATTTCGAAAGGCCAGCAGCTTTTCGCCTAGCAGTTGGACCCGTACCTGCGGACCGTCCGCTTCGGCGATCTCGCTGGACATCAGTGCTGGCACCCAGTAGCGGCGCAGCAAATTTCCCATTCGTGTATTGGGGCCGACGCGGGTGAGCGTCTCGGACATTTCCTTGTTCATGCCTTGTCTCCGTGAGGTGGTTTGATTTCGATGGTGTTCGTCTGATGAGACTGATGTCCATTTTATGGATTTCTGGATGTGTGTCAAATTTATTAAATCTGTCCACTCTGTGGATAGACTGCGCAGCAGCAAGGTTTCACTTGAGAGGTTTCATAAGTAAGGGAGTCCGGCCTCAACCTCTCCACTAAGAGCACGCGCAAGCGCCTGCCGACTGAAACCGAATGGGAGTACGCTGCCTGAGGCGGACCGGAGCAACAGCGCTATGTCTGGGAGCCCTTCAGGAGCTCAATGGCGACGTCATGGCCAGCATCAGGAAGGATCAAACAGGTGCTTGGCATTGGCCTGCTCACGGCGACCGCAGTTGTTGCCAGCATGGGTAATGCCCAGGCGTTCAAGGACGCGAGAGAGTTCTCAGCGTGGGTCGGATTGGTGCCACGCCAAAGCTGCACAGGTGGTCGAGTGCGGCAAATGGGCATCAGCAAACGTGGGGACGCATATCTGCGAACGCTGTTGATGCACGCGGCGAGATCTGTTGTGCTTAAAAGCCACGAGGCGTCCGCATGGCCGTGGCTGCAAACGTTGCTCAAACGCAGGCCCTACAACGTAGTTGTTGCGGCAGTTGCCAACAAGCTGGCCAGGACCATCTGGGCTGTGCTTGCCAAAGGGCAAGCGTGGAATGCGCAAGCTTGGCAAGGCGTGCACTGAAGAGCACGAAGAATTGATTGCGAATCTGACGTTTTGAAGGAGAGCAAGCGATCCGAAATGTGTGATGGGCCAGACAGGTCGGACCGAGATGAGGACACTCCGATAAGAGCCAAGAGCGCTCAGTTCGAGTGTTAGATGGGAGCCTCATCAGCGAATGCCATCAGGGCCAGCAGGTGTACTAGCCTGCACAATAGGCCAGATATAAGACTGCAGCCCTGCCTCCTGACTCTTCATGCACAAGGGTTGCTTGTAATCCGGGAGGCTTCCATATAAGCCACTCTTAAGATGTATGGTCCCAGGAAGTCATGGTGCATTCTTTAGCCTGGAACAGGAGAAAGCACTATGGCAATCCGCCTGCATGGCAGCGCCCGCACGACGCCGCGTATCCGCGCAGAACTCCTGCTAGCGACCGGCTCCCATCGGTCTTTGGCCAAGCTCTATGGCCTCAACCCCAAGACCGTGGCCAAGTGGCGTGCGCGCACCTCTGTTCTCGATGAGCCCATGGGTCCTCGGGACAGAGCAAGCCAGCATCTTTCTCAAGAGCAAGAACACTTGGCAATTGTATTACGCAAGCAAGGGCATCTGTCGCTGGACGATCTCATGGGGCAGCTCCTGGAGACGGCACCCAAGCTCAGCCGCAGCGCCTTGCATCGTTGCCTGCAGCGACACGGCATCAGCCGACAGCCCGCAACGCAGGTGCCGCGAAGGCACGGAAAGTTTGAAGAAACGACGCTGGGCTTCGTGCACATCGACAGTGCCGAAATGAAGATCTCCAGCGGCAGACAGCACATGTTTGTTGCCATAGACCGCGTCACAAAATTCACGCATGTTGCGTTCTTTGACAGGGCCACGAAAGCCAACGCAGCGCAGTTCCTTCGGCAGGTGCTCGTGGTCTTCCCGTACCGCATACATACCGTTCTGACGGACAACGGCATGGCCTTCACAGGGCAAGAACGCTTCAGAGGCGGCGTCACCGACACATGCATCGGTCACATCTTCGAGCGCATCTGCAAGTTCAATGGAATCGAGAAACGACATACCAAGCCGTACCACCCTTGGACTAACGGCATGGTCGAGCGTATGAACCGGACCATCAAGGAATCCACGATCAAGGTGTATGACTATGAGGGCCTGGAGCAGCTACGGAAGCATGTCCAGGCATTGTTCAAAGCTACAACTTCGGCAAGCACTTGAAAGCGCTCAGGTGGAAGACACCATTCCGTGCGATGTGCGAGGCGTGGGAAAAAGATCTAAGCCGCTTTAGACTTCATCCGCACCAGCTCACTGTGGGACTGAACATCTAAATACTCCGGTTTTCAGGGGCAACCTCAGTTGCCATTGTTTGCAGTGCAACTTCTCTGAACTTGACTGCAGCAGGTGGCTCGGCATCCGCCATGTAGGCAAGCGACAGGCCCATCCAGCTGTCGTGCCCCAAGTCTGAAATTTCCCGATAGGCAATTACGTCACTGGCGTAGCGGCGCATGACTGATGGCACGAGTGCGACGCCCAGGCCGCTTTCGACAAGGGCCAGTATGGTTTGCACCTGGGTGGCTTCCTGGGTGATTCGGGGAATGAACCCCGCGCGCTGGCAGGCGGCCATCACAAGGGAGCGCAGGCTTGTGGCGGCTCCCTCGGCATACATAAGAAATGCCTCTCCGGACAAATCGTTCAGACGAATGGCAGTGTGCTTGGCCAAGAAATGGTCCTTGGGCAAGGCGGCGATGAGGCTCTCACGTTCCAAGGAAACGAGCGTGGTAGAGGTCGCAGCCATCACTGGTGCGCGTACAAGGCCCAAGTCCAGCGAGCCGTGCTCAAGTTGCTCAACAATGGAGACGGATGGTGCTTCCTGCAGTTTGAGCTCGACGGCGGGATATTGCGCCCGGTAGGCCGGCAGCAGACGCTGGAGCATGCCGAATGTGGTAGTCCCTACGAATCCGATGCGGAGCGTGCCTCCGATCCCGGAGATAGCGTCGTGGGCCGCAGTGATCACTTGGCGTTCAAAAAAAAAGCAGGCGTTTTGCTTCCCGCAGCACGGATTCTCCTGCAACGGTGAGAGTCACTCCGGCTGGGCCACGATCAAAGAGCCTAGTGCCAAGTTCAGCCTCGAGCTTCTGAATGGAGACTGATAGGGGTGGTTGTGCTAGGTGTAGTCGCTCAGAGGCCCGCCGGAAGCTGCCAGCCTCGGCTAAGGTGACGAAGTTTCGAATGCGCTTGAGGTCCATCATAGGCGGCGGCTCCACGGAGGCACAGCCATTCCCTGGCAGGGCCTCGCCATATAGGCGTTACTGGAAAACCATGAATAGTCATACTGACTCGGTATGGTGGCGGAGAAATACGATATTAGACAAGCGGGAAGCTCCTCCAATAGCATTCGCCCATCAAAGTAACTGCGGGCACGACGTGCTTTCAAGCCGATGGTTGATTTGCTAGTCTCTCTCAAGTTTGCCTCCTTGCCTTCTGACGTTGAGGTCCTGCGTGAAGAGGTCCGAAGTTTTCTACGCGAACATCTTGGCAATCCGTCCGTAGATCGACGAGCGCGTAGCTGGATGGGGTTCGATGCTGATTTCAGTTGGCGCTTGGCCAAACGGGGCTGGGTTGGTGTGACGTTGCCAAAGGAATATGGCGGCGCGCACATGACACCTTTGCAGCGGTTTGTGCTAGTGGAGGAGTTGCTCAGTGTCGGCGCGCCTGTCGCCGCGCACTGGGTGGCCGAACGGCAAAGTGGGCCTCTTATCCTGAAATTTGGCTCGCAAGAGCAGCGCGATTTCTATTTGCCGCGCATTTGCGCAGGGAAAGCCTTTTTCTGCATTGGGATGAGTGAGCCCAACTCGGGCTCCGATCTGGCAAGTATTCGCTCACGTGCCACACGTGTGCCGGGCGGGTGGAAGCTGCAGGGGCGAAAGATATGGACCACTAACGCACAGCATTGCGATTACATGATTGCTCTGTTGCGGACCTCCGGCGTCCCTGAAGACCGGCAGGAGGGGCTGTCTCAATTCATCGTAAACATGAAATCGCCGCGCGTAGAGGTACGCCCTCTAGTCGATTTGTCCGGCGATGCCCACTTCAATGAAGTGATGCTTGACGATGTCTTCGTGCCTGACGAGGCACTGGTTGGTCAGGTAGGCCAGGGATGGACCCAGGTGAACGCGGAGTTGGCCTTGGAGCGCAGCGGTCCTGAACGTTTCTATTCAAGTGCCGTCCTATTGAATGCATGGATGGACTTTCTGCGTATTCAGCAAGGCTCGCGTGCCGTAAGTGGTGAGGAATTGGTGGTGCTGGGGCGGTTTGCTGCCCATATGACTGCCCTACGGCAAATGTCCATTGCGCTGACCACTAAGCTCGCTGCAGGCGAGAGTCCATTGATCGAGGCGGCGCTCATGAAGGATTTGGGCACGGAGTTCGAACAGTCGATACCTGCGGTGCTGGAGGCCGTGTTGGGGTCAATAGCTCCGGAAGAGGTTGAGCCTCAGTTGCTGCGCGCACTGAATTATCTGAGCCTGATTGCGCCATCCTTCTCCCTGCGTGGGGGAACGCGAGAGATTCTGCGTGGCATGGTTGCTCGCGGTCTGGGCCTTCGCTGAGGAGTTGTTATGTTTGTTGAAGCATTACAGAGGATCTTGCAGGCTGAGGTGACTCCCGAATACGTGCGAAAGGTGGAAGCGGGGAGTGCGATGGGCAGGGGTTGGGATGTTTTAGAGGAAGCGGGTTATCTGGAGCTCTTGGTGCCGGAGGCGCAGGGCGGTGCGGGCCTGTCCCTGTCGGACTTGTACGGTATTTTCCATCTGCTGGGAGCACATGCGACACCACTGCCGTTGGCCGACACCATTATCGCGAGAGTGCTGACGGCCACGCCTGCCAGCCTGCCGAGTGGGCCTATCGCACTGGCATCTTCGTCAGTGGCATTGCCGGACGGCGGCGTGCGTTGTGCAAATGTGTCTTTTGGCGCCGTGGCTGGACATGTGCTTGCTCCGAGAGGGCTAGGGCTGGTTTTGCTGCCAGTGGCCTCTGCTTCTTGCTCGGCCGCTGGGTTGTGGGGTAGCCAACTGGCCTCGTTTGATTGGCCGGCAGATGTGTGCGTGCCTATCTCTGGCACTGGTGCGGAGCTAAGTGCTTTCGTCGCGACAAGTTACGCCGCCATGCTATGTGGTGCCATGGAGCAAGTATTCCGCCTGACGATGCAGTACTGCAACGACCGGGTGCAGTTTGGTAAACCCCTGGGCAAGTTTCAGGCAGTTCAGCATCAGTTGGCGGTCATGGCCGAGCATATTGTGGCCGCGAGCTTGGCGACGCAAGTGGCCTTCAGTGGGGATAGGTTGGTACCGGACATGATTTTGGCCGCTATCGCTAAAGGGCGAGCCAGTGAGGCGGCCCTGTTAGTGGCCAATACGGCACACGCACTGCATGGAGCCATCGGCATCACTGCCGAGTATGACTTGCAACTCTTTACGCGCCGTCTGCATGAATGGCGAATCACTCACGGCTCTGAGACGTACTGGTATCGGCGGGTGGGTGAGGGTGCACTTGGGCAGCAAGCATCGTTTTGCGAGTTCGTGCAGGCGATATAAGTTAGGGAGATGAGAGCTATATGGCAGGATCACTGAATGGGCTGCGCGTTCTGGACATGACTTCTGTTCTGATGGGGCCTTTTGCGACGCAGATACTTGCGGATCTGGGGGCTGATGTCATCAAGGTCGAGCCCCCGGAGGGCGATACGATCCGCCATCTGGGGCCGATGAGGAATCCAGGGATGAGCGCTGGCTTTCTGCACGTTAACCGCAACAAGCGCAGTGTTGTACTGGATGTGAAGGACGCTCAGGCTCACAAATCTCTGTTGGACATCGCGCGGACGTCTGACGTCTTTGTGAGCAACATTCGGCCGGCAGCGCTCGCTCGGCTGGGCTTGTCCCATGAAGACTTCGCCCGAGTAAATCCTTCCATCATCTATGTCACGTTGGTTGGCTATGGTCAGAAGGGTCCATATGCGTCCCGCGCGGCTTACGACGACATGATCCAGGCGGTATGCGCGATACCGAGCTTGATTGCGGAAGTGGGAGATGGGGTGCCGCACTATGTGCCGTTGGCCATCGTGGACAGAGTTGTGGGCCAGGCTGCGGCGACGGCTATTTTGGCGGCATACATCCACCGGCTGAAAACCGGGGAAGGGCAGGCGGTAGAGATCCCGATGTTTGAGACGATGGTGCCCTACGTTATGAGCGAGCACATGGCTGGGCATACCTATGAGCCTCCCGCAGGTGACATGGGCTACAAACGGCTGCTGTCACCATCGCGGAAGGCCTTTGCCACTGCCGACGGTCACGTCTGCACCGTTTTGTACGCCACCAAGCACTGGCGTTCCTTCTTTGAGTTGGTGGGGGCAGACGAAAAGTACCGCAATGACCCTAGGGTTGCAACCATCGAAGCTCGCACCAGCCACATCAACGAGCTTTACGGCGAGGTTGCTAGCTATCTGTGCACCAAGCCGAGCGCCTATTGGTTGGAGGCGCTTGCGGATCAGGATATTCCCGTGATGCCTCTGCATACGCTGGAGACCTTGATGCACGACCCGCACCTGGAGGCTGTGGAATTTTTTAAGTATCGCAACCACCCGACCGAAGGTCCACTGATCGAGATGGCTGGTCTGGGTAACTGGTCGCGAACACCTCCGGTCATGGCGCGCCCGGTGCCGTTGCTTGGCGAACACACCGATGAGGTCCTCGAAGAGGTATCTGCATGTATGTCAGGCCGCATTGCGTCCTAGAGCCGGATTTGCGCAGGCGACGACCTTTGACGTCGAGCCATTACAACGACAGGAGACAATCATGAGTGCCATATACAAACTTATTGTGGTAGGTGCGGTCGCGGGTGCTGCCTTGTTAAGAGCTGACCTTGCGCTCTCGCAAGGCAATACTTATCCCGACAAACCCATTCGGATGCTGGTAGCGTTTCCGGCAGGTGGACCCACCGACGTGAATGCGCGGCTCTTTGCTCAGTACATGGGTGAGAGGCTGGGGCAACCGGTGGTGGTGGAAAACCGTCCCGGTGCAGGCGGGAACGTTGCTTCGACGATGGCGGCGAATGCGCCCAAGGATGGGTACACGCTGCTCTATAACACGTCATCCTTCCTGCTGGGCGCATTGGCCTACAAGTCAGCTACCCACAATCCGATGAAGGATTTTGTGCCAGTAGTGCGGACTGTGGGAGTTCCGCTAGTAATCGCGGTGCACCCTAAAGTGGCCGCGAAGAGCATCCAGGAGTTTGTTGTGCTGACTAAGAGCAAACCAGGCACGATGAACTATGCGTCCTCAGGTGCAGGGACGATTGACCACTTGGCCTTTGCGATGCTGGAGTCGCGTCTGGGTATGAAGCTGACACATGTTCCATACAAGGGCACAGCTCCTGCGCTCACAGACCTAGTGGGTGGCCAGACCGACACTTTTATGACTACGCTTAACACGGTGCTCCCTTTCCTGCAGAGTAAGCAACTGACGGCCTTGGCGGTGGGATCCAAAGTACGGACCTCTTTGCTGCCGACCATTCCCACTGTGGCGGAGGCCACAGGCATCCCTGATATCGAACTGACAGCATGGAACGGTATCGTGGCCCCTGTGGGGGTGCCCAAGGAAATTGTGAAACGGCTCAATACGGTCGTCAACGAGGCCATCAAAGATCCGGTATTCCTGAAGAAGCTTGAAGCCAGCGGCGCGGAGCCTTATGGAGGGAGTCCTGAGGACTATGGCCGGTTCCTAGCCAGTGAGCAGGTGAGCCTGGCCAAGTCCCTCCGCGAAGCTGGAATCGAGAAGCAATAAGGTCCAGGAGCAAGCTTGTGCATGGTCCGGCTTGCTTGATCCAGAGCAAGCACGGGGTCTCCTCGTTTTCAGTGCAATAAGTGACGGTACGCAAAGCTAGCACTGGCGCGGGGGTGGTCTGGGTAGACCGTTGATTTCATTGACTTTCCTGTTCGCTTTGTAAACGGGTATGGTGGCCTCCCACTTTTGAGGTTCACGATGCAGGGTTGGCACACAACGTTTTTGGGGATGCGTGGGCTCCCCCGCGATATCAGCGACTTCGAGATGAAGGCATTTTTCACCTTCGATGGTG
>NZ_JBANEL010000049.1:0-13975 GCF_040187735.1 Comamonas sp. w2-DMI
GCCCGCCAAATGTGGGCATCTTGAGTGCCAGAGGCCAGCGGACCTCACGCTCGTTCAAGCACTATCACGCTTGAAATCGAGTTATGCAGAGGTTCCCTAACAAAGTCCAGGTATGGATTGACACAGCTATGGAGCCTGTTGAATTCCTGCGAGCTGACTACAAAGACTTTTCCTTCCCTGCTCATCTGCACGAAACTTTCGCTATAGGCATCATCGAGCGTGGTGCGCAGCAGTTTTCCTCACGCCGCGGTAGGACAGAACTCATGCCCGAGGGGACTCTTTGCGCAATCAACCCAGGCGAAGTGCACGAAGGCTCACCTGGCGCAGAAGGTGGCTGGCAATATCGGATGTTCTATCCCTCCGTTGGGTAGATCACGCGTGCGCTTCGCAGCGACCTGCAACTCGGTGCGCGCCGCCCGCCTGTGCTTGACAAGCACGTAATTGCCGACACCGGTCTGTTCACCGAGTACATGTATCTCCATGACGCCTCCTCCCAGAAGAGCGACTTGCTGGAAAGAGAATCGCGCACGTTGCTATTCTTGCGCAGGCTCTTCGAGAGACACGCGCATGCTGAAGTAAAGAATGTGGTGCCCGTGCCACGAACAGTTGGTATCGTCAAAGACATGCTGCACGCAAACGCCACTGCAACTGTCAGTATTCTCGATCTTGCGAGCGAGGCTGGCGTGTCGGAGACCCAGGTGATCCGATCGTTCAGCGAGGAGATTGGGATGCCGCCCCACGCGTATCTGGTTGCGCTGAGAGTCGAGCATGCCAAACGCCTCATCCGGTTTGGTTTGCCGTTGGCGGCCGTAGCCGCCGACTGTGGTTTCACCGACCAAAGCCATATGCACAGGCATTTCAAACGGCTAACAGGCATCACGCCCGGGGACTTTGCGAAGGCGATGTCAGGACGGTAGGTCAGAAACGTACAAGATTTCTTGAGCTTAGGCAGGCAATCTACGCGGCATAGGAGCCCTTATGCCAACTGTCAAACCTACATCCGAAAAACCCCGACTCATCCCGCTCGTAAGCGACACAGAAACACAGCCCACCGCCGAGATGCGGATTGCCATTGCCAATGCAGACGTGGGCGACGAGCAACGGGGAGAAGACCCGACCGTCAATAGACTGCAGGCCCGTGTGGCAGAGCTTCTCGGCAAGGAAGCCGCCCTGTGGTTCCCCGGAGGAACCATGTGCAACTTCGTTGCAGTCAAGGTGCATACCCGACCTGCAGACGGAGTTATCGCAGATTGGATGTCCCACGTGATTCGGGCTGAGTCTGCGGGGGTCGCACTCAGCAGTGGCGTCCTGGTGGAACCGATTGTCACTCAGCGAGGGGTGTTCACAGTCGACCAGGCGCAGGAGGCATTGAATCGGCTGTCCACGGTGGCGCCTCCGTATGGTCCGCCACCGAAGCTTCTTTGCGTGGAACAAACCCATAACTTTGCAGGCGGCGCCATCTGGTCGCTGCAGGAATTGGCTGCGGTTTCAGAATTTTCCAAGAGGAATGGGTTGGCAACGCACATGGATGGAGCGCGACTGCTGAATGCCTGCGTAGCAAGTGGCGTATCCGCTGCTTCTTATGCATCGCATGTTGACAGCGTCTGGATTGACTTCACCAAAGGACTTGGCGCGCCCATCGGGGCAGTCATGGCCGGCAGCAGAGAGTTCATTGCCGAAGCACGCAGGTACAAGCACGTCTTTGCCGGCGCCATGAGGCAGGCAGGTATCGCAGCCGCCGGATGCCTCCATGCACTGGATCACCATGTAGACCGCCTGGCCGAAGATCATTCCAACGCCCGCCGGCTGGCAAATGGATTGTCAGAGGTGGAGGGCATCAAAGTTCTCACTGCCGTTCCAGAGACCAATATGGTCTACTTTGACCCTGCTGGCCTGGGGTTGTCGCATGATGCGTTCTTGTCTGAACTGGAGCACAGAGGTGTCAGAATGGGCAAGGTGCGGGGAGCTATCCGCGCAGTAACGCATCTGGATGTGTCTTCTGCCGACATAGAACATGCTACTCAAGCCATACGCGATATCGCGGCGAATCCTGGGCAGCGTCAAACGGGCCAAGGTGCGAGACAAGGCTACTGACCAATATGGCCCTGCTCGGTTCCCAGCGCACTGAGAGTGGCTCGAACCTGCGAGAGCACTTCATCTGCCAAGGTTTGGTCGGCTTTGAGCACGCCACGCGAGATCGCCATCGCACCGACGAGTGCGGCAACGATGGTCGTTGCCAGCGCGTCCCTGTCACCGACGACCGTACCAGCTGGCAGCGCCGCACTGACGCCATCCCGCATCTCGACGAACGCATCGGTAAAGCTGCGACTCATTGCCGGGCCTTGGCGCCCGGTCTCACATGCCGTGGAAACCAAGGGGCATCCGCGTGTCATGTCATCCCGCACCACTGGCGCCAAGTAGTTGTCCAGATAGGCCTTGTAATGGCGTGATTCCTTTGGACCCATCGTTCGATCGTGCCCGACGCGGAATGTATACGCGAACGCCTTGGCTGCCAGATCCTGCTTGTCTGCGAAGTGCTTGTAGAGCGCTCCCTGTGTTAGTCCGGCGCGCGCGCAGATGTCGGCGACGCCCACCCCGTCTATCCCACGCTCCTTGAAAAGCATGCCGGCGGAGGCAAGCAGAGCCTCGCGGTTTTCAAACGCCTGTTGCTTAGAAACCTTCATGGCATCTGCCTCGTTGACATCTATTGAAAGTGATCGCTATCATTATGAGATCGAAGTGCGCACCTGTGCATTCGAGTGCGTCCTGTCCCCCGCCCATCTGGGGGCAACGACAAACACCAACTACGAAATCTCATCGAAATGCTAGCAGCCCGTTTTGCCCTGATCTTGCAACGCCGAGGTGTTCACTATGCCTGGGTGGTTGCGGCTGTGACTTTTCTCGCAATGCTCGTGACCTCTGCTGCGCTCGGGCTGCCCGGGGCACTGATGCAACCCCTCTCACAGGAGTTTGGCTGGAGCACTTCTGAGCTCTCCTCCATCTTTGCCACGCGTTTCGCACTGTATGGCTTGCTGGGCCCATTCGCGGCCGTGGTGCTGATGCGCTATGGCGTGTCACGCGTCGTGTCGTTCGCGGCCGGCGTGATCGGGTGTTCGCTATTGCTGGGAGTGTTCATCCACACCCTCGGGCAAGCATTCGCTCTGTGGGGATTCGCGCTCGGAATGGGAACGGGGCTGACAGCCATGGTGCTCGGAGCGATCGTGGCAAACCGCTGGTTCGTGCAGCGCAAAGGCTTGGTGATGGGGCTGCTTGCTGGAAGCAGTGCCACGGGCCAACTGCTGTTCCTTCCGTTGGTCGCCTGGCTGATTGAGCAGCATGGCTGGCGCTGGGCCCTCGTGCCTGTGATTGCGGCATCGGCGCTGGTGTTTGTCCTCGCGATTCTGTTCATGCGTGACAGCCCTGCCGCTCTCGGAATGCGGCCTTATGGAAGCGCACCGGATGCGCCCCCGGCACCTGCGGCACCCCGGGCTGAATGGACTCTGCCATTCAAGACGCTTGCCGCTGCTTCACGTGTGCCCACGTTCTGGATTCTCGCGGGGACGTTCTTCATTTGCGGCCTCAGCACCAACGGCCTTATCCAAACGCACTTCATTTCTCTGTGCGGTGATCGGGGAATGGGGGCGATACCAGCTGCCTCAGTGCTGTCGATGATGGGAGTCTTTGACCTGGTCGGCACGACGCTTTCCGGCTACCTGTCTGATCGCTTCGACAATCGTAAGCTGCTGTTCTGGTATTACGGTCTCAGAGGGCTGTCGCTCTTCTGGCTTCCATACTCCGAGTTCACCCTCATCGGACTCTCTCTGTTTGCGGCGTTCTATGGGCTCGATTGGATCGCGACCGTGCCCCCTACCGTGAAGTTGGCGGCGGCCGAGTTCGGCCCCGAACGCGCGAGTCTGGTCTTCGGATGGGTTTTTGCCGCCCACCAGTTGGGCGCGGCGACTGCTGCATACACCGCAGGCTTGTCCCGCTCCATTCTTGCCTCGTACACGCCTGCCCTGTTCGCTGCGGGCGCCGCGTGCCTGGTGGCCGCTTTTGTGATCCTGCTGGTGCGGCCCAAACCGTCCGTCGACCTGGCTCGATAGCAAGCACTCTTTGCGTCCAACACGGCAGAGCAGACGCAGTTCGCGTATCCAGGCCAAACGCCCATTGCCGTGTCCATCTCGTGCTTGGCAGGCTTCCCACGAACTTCAGTGAGCAACGTGTTAGCCATATTCCCAAAGCGATGCATGTCAATACGCGCTTGTCGTTGTGCTCGCACATGCCGCCTAACCAATGCGGCTGCGGCTCTGGCCCATGCGAGGCGTGGAAGGCCACGCGCTTGCCTGCGGCACTGCTTGACCTCGGTGATATGAGTTCATGCGAACTTGCGCGGAGAAATCGCGCCGAATGGCTCGCCCTGGTCGCCATCGTGGCATTGGGCATCGGGCTCAGTATCTATGCCGTCGTCTCCGAGCGTAGCTATGTGCTTGCCAACGAACGTGGCAGGCTGGAAGCCCAGGCAAAGACGGTGGAGGAAAACTTGCGCCATCAGTTGGCGGGGGTACGCAGCGCGCTGGTCAGCGTACGCGATGTGTACCGAACGCAGGGGCCGAGGGGAAGCGGTCTGTCGATCAAAGCCCTTCGCAGTGCAATGCCAGGGGTACGCGCACTGATAGTCCTTGACAGCGCTGGACGCATCATTCAGTCCAGCGACGAACTTGATGATAGGCACCTGGACGACCGGGATTTCTTGCATAGCATTGCGACCATGCAGGATCCAGAAGCAGTTTTCGTCTCACGTCCGTACGAGAACACCCAGGGTGTCTCCAACATCAAATTGTCGATGAGGCTCGACTCTCCGCCGGGAGACGTCGCGGGCGTGGTCACCGCCATTCTCAACCCTGCCTACTTCGACGTGGTGATGCGCTCTGTGATCTACGCGCCAGACATGTGGAGTTCCATCACCCAGCGGGCAGGATTCGTGGTCCTGTTCGTGCCCGCTGCCAATTCCGCGTACACGCCATCGGTGGACATGCTGCCTTTGCCGGATTCTGGACGGATGGTGTTCCAGAGAGTCATCAACTCACCGCAGACCCGCTTGGACAAAGACCTAGTCGTGACGGTGAGCCGCAGCTACGAAGCCATCAACGGGCCGTGGCAGAGGCTGGCTGCAGGTCTGGGCCTGGTGTGGGCGGGGATCATGATACTGGCAAGCTTCAGCTTGGCATTGGTCCAGGCAAAGCGATCGGCATTGGCGACGCTCCTTGCGGTGCGAGAGAAGGAGCTCGCCGAGAACGCTGAGCGGATGGAGCTTGCTTTGGCCGGAGCACGTATGGGCCTGTGGGACCAATCGTTTCCCAGCGAGCACGTGAAGGTGGATGAACGTGCTGCACAGATGGTCGGGCAGCCCATGTCGGCGTACAAGGCCGGAAGAAACTGGCGCGATGAGGTGCATCCCGATGACCTGGACAAGGTCGTCGTTGCATTTGAAAGGCATCTCGCAGCTGAATCGCAGTTTTACGAGTCTGAGCATCGCCTGCGCCACCGCGATGGTTATTGGATATGGATTCAGGCCCGCGGCAGGATTGTTGAAAGGAGTCCTGACGGGTCACCGCTGCGCATGCTCGGCACACGGGCTGACATCAGCGAAAGCAAGCGGCATGAAGCAGAGATTCAGCGGCTGGCTTTCTACGATGGTCTGACAGGATTGCCCAACCGCCGATTGTTCGTGGATCGTATAACCAGAGCAGTGAACCTGTGTCAGCGCAACCGTGAAAGCGGCGCGGTGCTGTTCCTGGATCTGGACAACTTCAAGGATCTCAATGACACGCTGGGCCACGACAAAGGTGATCAGTTGCTCACGCACGTTGCTGCACGCCTGACCGAGGCGACGCGAATGACCGACACGGTTGCACGCCTGGGCGGCGACGAGTTCGTCGTGCTTCTGCAAGGCCTGAGTTCAAGCGTTCAGGTTGCGAGCGAGCAGGCCGAGCAGATAGGTCGAACCATCGTGGAGAAGCTGGCAACGTCGTACATTCTGAACGGCCACGAAGTCTTCAGCACGACGAGTGTGGGTATCGCAGTGTTTGACGCACAGATCGGTGATATCGAGACAGTGATGAAGCGCGCGGACTTGGCGATGTACCAAGCCAAAGCTGCTGGCCGCAACACTCTTTGTCTGTTCACGCCAGAAATGCAGACGATCGCTGAGCAGAGCGTTGAGCTGGAGCGCGATCTCCGGGGTGCGCTAGCACGGGATGAGTTGTATCTGAACTATCAACCCATCGTCGATGCAAACAGGATGATCACTGGGGTGGAAGCGCTCGTTCGATGGCGACACCCCCGGCGCGGACAGATTTCTCCAGCGGATTTCATCCCGTTGGCTGAGAAGTCAGGTCTGATCCTTCAAATCGGTACATGGGTTCTGGAGCGAGCATGCAGCCAGCTTTACCAGTGGGGTGGCAATGCTGCCTCCCGCCACCTGACGGTGTCGGTCAACATTTCTGCCAGGCAGATGCGCCAGGCTGAGTTCGTTGCTCAGGTTAGATCTGTGCTGACAAGGACCGGGGCAAACCCCCACCTGTTGCGGCTGGAGCTGACCGAAAGCATGTTCTTCAGCGATGTGGACGAAATCATCGGAAAGATGACGGCATTGTCATCCATCGGCGTGCGATTCTCGCTGGACGACTTTGGAATCGGCTATTCCTCGCTGAGCTACCTCAAGCGACTGCCGCTGCACCAGCTCAAGATAGATCAATCCTTCATTCGCGAAGCGCTGAGCCACGCCAGCGACGCGGCGATTGTCACCGCGATCGTAGGTCTCGCGCACAGCCTGAACCTAATGGTCGTTGCTGAGGGGGTGGAGACGCAAGCTCAGCATAATTTTTTGACGGGAAGCAACTGCGATGGCTTTCAGGGCTATCTCTATGCAACACCGTGCTCCGCCGAGCAAATCACTGAGAGCCTCGTTGAGCGCGACCAGCTTTGCGCCAACGGATCAGCCTATGGGTGACAGGAACTACACGATGCGAGTATTTGAGAACATGAAAATTGGGACACGGATGACCTTGTCGTTCGGGATGGTCATCCTCCTGTTGTTGGTGGTTGCACTGGTGTCAATTCAGATGCTGAGGTCGCTCAGCAAGGAGATCAATGACGTCACGCAGGACTTCTATGTGAAGGTGCGGATCACGTCGAGAATTTCCCAGGAGATTGGAGTGCAAGGCCAGTTGGCCCGAGACATGCTCATCCTGCACGGCAGCGAAGCTGAGATGCAATCTTCCAAGATCGCAGCCAGCAGAATGGAGCTCAGAAAGCTGTATGACATCCTCACGCCAATGGTGACATCAAGCAAAGGAAAAGACCTTCTGGCGGTTGTCCAGGCCAAAAGGGCAGATTACGTGAAGGCACTCTCCGAGTTTCTTCAGCGCGTACGGGAGGGCCAGGCAGATGCAGCCAGACAGATGTTGGGCGGGATTGTGCGGGATAACCAGGCAAGCTACACCGCTGCGATGGAGGACTTCATGGCTTATCAGGAAGAGCTCATGAACAAAGCCAGTGCTGACGCCGAGTCCCAAGCAAGCAAGGGAATCCGTACGACCCTTGTGCTTTCGGTGTTTGCAGTCTTCCTGGCAGTCTTTGCGGGACGAGCGCTTTCGAGATCTGTAGTGCTACCAGTAAGGACTGCAGTGGCACTGGCAGAAAAAGTCGCTGCAGGCGATCTAACCATGGTTGTAGAAGTAGACTCGCGTGACGAGATTGGATTGTTGCTGCGATCGCTGCAGAAGATGAACCAGGCCCTTGTGCGGATCGTCTCTGAAGTGCGCGACAGCGCCGAGGCCATTTCCACAGGTTCTGGTGAAGTGGCCAGCGGCGCCGCGGATCTGAGTCAGCGCACAGAAGAGCAAGCCGCCAATCTTGAAGAAACCGCAGCGTCCATGGAGCAGCTCGCTGCAGCTGTCCAGCAGAATGCCACTTCGTCGCAGCAGGCCCGACAACTTGCCATTGACGCCTCAAGCGTTGCTGCCGAAGGCGGTGATATCGTCAGGGATGTCGTCTCTAACATGAATGGGATCGCGCAGAGCGCGGGGAAGGTGGCCGAGATCACCCAGGTGATTGAGGGGATCGCGTTCCAGACGAACATCTTGTCATTGAATGCAGCGGTTGAGGCTGCTCGTGCTGGAGAGCAGGGTCGGGGCTTTGCGGTAGTGGCCGGCGAGGTGCGGGTGCTGGCCCATCGAAGCGCTGAGGCAGCAAAGGAGATCAAGGAACTGATTTCGGACAGCGTCGAACGTGTGGATCGTGGCAATCAACTGGTCAAAACCGCTGGTCAAACAATGGAAAAAATCGTCGCTCAGGTTGCGAACGTCAGCTCATTGATCACGGAAATCAGCTCGTCTAGCGCCGAGCAAACGAGCGGCATTGGTCAGGTCAGCGATGCAGTGCAACAGCTTGACCAAGTTACTCAACAGAATGCCGCACTTGTTGAAGAGAGTGCCGCTTCAGCGGATAGTCTGCGCCATCTTGCTCTTCGGCTATCGGATGTGGTGGCTTCATTCAGGCTGCCTTCACGCTCAGAGCAACGAAGCTTGATTGAGATGAATCGCCCCGGATTTGAACTGCCCCCCAGAGGTTGGACGGTTGAAAGCTAGCAGCTCAACGCCTGAGTTCGGTACGGCACCGGGCTCAGGCCTTTGAGTTTGAGCTTTATACGGTGATGGTTGTAGTAATGAATATAGCGGCGTAGCCCCACCTTCATTTCTTCGATGTCGGCGAATCTGTTCAGGTAGAAGAATTCGGGCTTGAGCGTTCCAAAGAAACTCTCCATTGCGGCATTGTCCAGGCAATTACCTTTGCGCGACATACTTTGCTTCAGCCCGTGGTCGCTGAGTTGCTTTCGATAGGCGGGCATCTGATAGTGCCAGCCTTGATCGGAGTGCAGCAATAGCGCAGCGCCCTGTCCCTTCAGCTTGGAGGGCGCCTTCCTGAGTGAATCGCCCCGGATTCCCTAGACACTTTTGAGCCGTTGGAAATGGCGTTTTTCGAACTCTACCGGTGAAGTATCTCCGGCAGTGCCGTGGCGTCGCTTAGGGTTGTAGAACATCTCGATGTAGTTGAAGACATCGGCTCTGGCTTGATCGCGGGTTGGGTAGATTTGGCGACGGATTCGCTCTCGTTTCAAAAGTTGAAAGAAGCTTTCGGCCACGGCGTTGTCATGGCAATTGCCCCGACGGCTCATGCTGCAAACCAGGTTGTGAGCGCGCAGGAAGTCTTGCCATGCATGCCCAGTGAACTGACTGCCCTGATCAGAGTGGACGGTGACAGCAGCTTTGGGTTGTCGGCGCCACAATGCCATCAGCAGAGCGTTGAGCACTAACTCAGTGTCGATGCGGTGCCCCATGGACCAGCCGATCACCTGCCTGGAGAACAGGTCGATGACGGCACTCAGGTACAACCAGCCTTCAAGGCAGCATGAAACTTGGAAAGCCAAGGCATGGTCAACTCGTTCGACCAAGCCCCAAGACAAACTGCTATCAGCAGGTCGAGACGGATGCTTCGACCCATTTTGGCGGCGGCGGTATGTGCGCCACGCCTCACGGCGTAGACCACACAGATCGTCAGTGCGACAAGAGACACAGTAGCCCGCGCCCAAAAGGGAAAGTCGACATTTGCGAGAGCGAACGCAGTTCCTAGGTAGTAGTCTGCTCTGCAGACCTCCGCGGCAGCAAAGCCAACTACGAACACCTTGGCAAAGACCATGAGTTCGGGCATCTTCATCGCCTGCTTGGTAGCCGTCATTCGCCATTCCTCCCTTTGAAGAGCAAGCGCAATCTATTTTTGATGTTTTGCAGGGCGCGCTGGCCAATCCCCACATCCTGCGTCGTGCGGAAGATTATCTGCAAGCCATCGCTGGCACAGATCTGACAGATGACGTGGTCCTACAGGCCGAAGACGCCCTCAACTTCAACTCAGACTGATCCTCTCAAGCGTTCGGAACCACAGTTCGATCCTCCAATCGAAAATCCGGAGTGGCTTAGGGGCCCTGCTATGACCTCGATTTCACTGACCGCTCGCACCGATAGCAGGCACTGCCTAGCCTATCTGTGAAAGTCTGCAATCAGCCTAAAGCAGCCCACCCAACTGCCCACAGCTTTTGCCGTCCGGCAACAAGAAAAGTGCCTCAACTGAGGCGCCTGGAGAACAGGTACATCGGTGCGTGGCTGTCTGGGGCTCACCCAAGGGTGCAGATAAAAACTTGCACCGGCACTGCCACTCATCCGTCTGCGGCGAGCCTATTGCGGCAACAACCGGAGCGGCATGACAGTAATTCAGTCGCGCCCACCAAAAAAATAGTGTGTACTCACTTTTACGCCTAGATCTTGCTCTAAACGTTCCACAGAAAGAGGGTTAGAGGGCATACGCTGCAACTCCAAGCTTGCGAGTCACCAAAATCTAAAGTTGAGTGGCGGAAAAACGAAAGTACAGTGGCGTTCCGCAGAACTGATGGGCGTCTATCTGTGGAATGCTCATGTCTGCGGCGCACTGTACCCCTTGATGGGCGCAGTGGCGGTCACCCTGCGCAACGCCATTGACCAGGCGCTGGTAGCCGATCTTGGGCGGTTCTGGTGGGCGGGCGGCAAGCTGCGCTATCGCTCCTTCGCACCGCATGTCAATGCTCCGTATCCGGTGCAAGCGGGGCGAGACAACTTTGCCAAGGCCACCCACCTATGGGGCCGGGCAGCGCCGCCGCCATGCGGTACGCGGCAGCGTCACGCCGCACCATGCGGGCGTGATCGCCAAGACTGAATTCTCGACCTGGGAGTTTCTGCTGGATGACGAATTCATGGGACGCGGGCTGATCTGGCCTAAGCACTTGTCGGGCGTGTTTCGCGGGCCATGGCCCTCGCGCCAGGCGGGCGCAGTGCTGGCACATGCCCGCGATCTGGTGGCGACGCTGCGGGACTTCCGCAACCGGCTGTTCCACCATGAGCCAGCCTGGAAACGGTACGGGGTGCGCAGCGAGGCGGACGCCTTGCAGCACTTGCAGGAGAAGATCGACAAGGCGGAAAGCCTGCTGGCACTGATCCACCCCGAGAACCTGCGGCTGCTGCAGGCCAATGGGCTGCTGCGCGATGCACACTGGGCCAGCACAGCGGGCGAGATTCGGCGGTTCCAGCATCTGGCCCAAGTGCATAAGGTCAATTCGCTGGGCAAGCTGGCCGGGCTGGTGGATCGGTCGGCGCTGGAGAACAGCGTCCTGGAAGCCCGGGTGTATCGGGGAAAGCGGTGGAAATTCCTGCTGCTCCCTCAATAAAATGCTTTAGAGTTCACTACGAAGCGATAAGTTCGATTAAAAACCAATTGGGAGAAAAGGTTGTATGGCTGAAATCAGCAAATCCGTCGTCCATCTTACAATGCGATTCGGATCAGAGGAACTTGCAATTGGCACTGGTTTTGTCTATAAAAAAGACGACAGATTTTATATTGTCACTGCCTGGCACAACGTAACAGGCCGCCATCCGGATACGTTCAAGCCTAATAAAAATGTCGCCATCCCTGATAATGTGGTTGTGAATTTTTGCTTTCTACTGGGAGAGAATGGCATGGGGCGTATGGCGATTTCCCTTCCGCTTTACAACGACGAGAGGGCTTGCTTTTACATCCATCCGGAAAATTGGCCCAGGGTCAATGTGGTCGCAATACCGTTTGATCCTTATGTGGCGCATCCCATCGCTGGATACACCGGGGACGGCAAGGAAATCAATTTCTCGATCCCGCTATTCAACGAAGTAGGCAATGGCTTGCAGACTTCAATCTCTCCCATCCAAGACCATCTGGTCAGGAGGGGGGAGATAGTTGAAAAGTGGTTTAAAAGCGTTGATGTGACAGAGGAGCTTTTCATCCCTGGCTATCCGCAGAATGTTCATGATATGCACGTTCAGCCTGTATGGAAGCGGGCCACCATTGCGTCCTCCGTGCAAATGAAATGGAACAGACAGAAGAAGTTTCTCGTAGACAGTGCCTCCAAGAGTGGCATGTCTGGTGCTCCCGTTCTCTATTACAACCCACGGGGCAGTATTTCAATGCACGGAACGACATTCCAGTTAGGAGGCGAGGTCTCGATACTTGCTGGAGTCTATGTTGGCAGAGTCGGTGTTACTAACGAAAAAGATCCACAGATTGGGATCGTCTGGCACAGCGATGTCATTGATGAAATCATCGAGGGTGCGCGCTATGAGGAACATCCGGATCGCTTGGAAATATTGCTCAAGGATTTTGAGAAAGTGGTTGAGGAAGTTTTGGTCACCAGCTCGAAAGAGGGGCTTGAAAACATCAACAACCCTGATCTTCCTTCCAGATATTATGTCCAGAGAGAGATTTTGAAAAAAATCGAGGGTCGAGCATCCCCTGAAAAAGTGCTGGACACTCTCCTGGATGTTGCCAAGCGCTATACCGGCCCATTCGCTGAATCAGAGTAAACGCGCTATTCAATCCGATACGTGTATCTCTCGGGCGTCCCGGCGTTCCGCCGTCGTGCTGTCGTGCTGTGCATTGAGCCTCGCGGCGCGAGTCTCGCCCCATTCGGGCTTCCATCCTTGACGCCTTCGGCCCTGGCGGGCCTGCGCGCTGCGCTTGCCAATACCGGGTGTGCGTGGGGTGGTGGGTGGGGCGGCTTGCTGTTTCCCCATGGTGCCACGGCGTTCGCACCGTAAAGGGCGGCGCGTGCAGGCACGCTTGCGGCCTGCGGCCGTCGTGACCCTTGACGGCTTGCGCTGCGCCGTGCCCCGGAGGGGCTGGGCAATTCCGCCCGGCAACCTTCGAGGAGTTCACCATGAACTGCGCATTCATCACCGACGAGCAGCGTGCGCTGCTGCTGGCCAATGGCCGCGAATCTCTCCAGAACCCGGGCTTCGATCCGGCGCCCGTGGTCAAGCTGTTCACGCCAGATGCTGGCGCGACCTGGTTGCTCTCCGAGCTTGATCCGGATGACCTTGAAGGGCGCCGTGCCTTCGGATTGTGCGATCTGGGCCTGGGGATGCCTGAGCTGGGCTGGGTTAGCCTGCAGGAACTAGCGACCGTGCGCGGGCGGCTGGGGTTGCCGATCGAGCGCGATCTGCATTTCCGTGCGGAGAAGCGCTTGAGCGCCTACGCGCGTGATGCGCGGCTGGCGGGGCGGATCATCGTCTGATTCCGTCAAGGGGCGCCATGCCCCTTTCTTCTCTATTCGCTCTGGGCGTTCACTAGGGTTTCCAGCGGCGCTGGGCTGGCTGCGACACCGTGCCCAGCAGGCGCACGGGCGATAGAGTAGGGGGCGTGTCGTTCCTGGGAAAGCGGCGGCGCACTTCGCATTCCAGTTCGTGAGCGAAGCCGCGTGCGTCTTTCTCGCCGCGCAGCGCCCGCTGCCGCCATTCCTTGGCGTGGGCGAGCAGGTCGTCGTCCTGCAGTTCTCGTAAGTCCATGGTGAGCACCATTGTGCCGATGCCGTGTGCAATTGCAGTCCATGGGGATTTCATGGAAGTCCTCTGGGCGTCCCCAGCCCTCTGGGAGATGGCCGGTCGCGCTCTCGTGCTGGCGCATCGAGCCGCCTGCGGCGTCTCGCCCCCTTCGGGCTTCGATCGTTCCCTCGCTCCGCTCGGCTGACGCCTCCGGCCCGGCTTCCAGCTTCGGGCCTGCGCGCTGCGCTTGCCGTGCGGTCGGCGTGTGGGAGGGCCGTTGCCATGTCCAGCCGTCTTCCCTGACTCCATCACCTTGTTCGCGACTGTAGCCCGCGGCCGTGTGCCGTCAAGGCGCGCAGGGCCGTGTCCTCGGCTGCGCCTGCGGGCCGCACCCACCCTGCGCTGGTTTCCTTGACGGCCCCCGTCCACGGGCTCCCTTTCGTCGCGGGCGATGAACTCAGGAAAGACGGTGGCAACAGGGCCAACCGGGTTCCTCGTGCCGACCGCACCGAACAGCCGAAAGGCTGGGCTCCGAATCT